>NZ_CAKJTO010000024.1:23044-52174 GCF_917627405.1 Protofrankia sp. Cj5 | reverse complement strand
CCTCCTAGATCTTCCTGTCCCGCTGTGAGCTCAGCGAGGCGCTCATAGGAGACCGAAAGATCACGCTGAGACTGGCTGTTCGACGGGTCCGCCTCGGCCAGCCGCCGACGGAAAAAAAGTACGCGCTCTTCAAGTGCGCACGCCCCCAGCATGTCTCCAATGTTGACAAGCGACACAGTTAGCTTCTCCGAAACCCGAAGAGAAACAGGACTGTCGATCGTGAGGTGACTGGCAGATTGACGAAATGCGCTAGCGGCATGCTCTATATCATCCAGGTTGCCGGTGACCACAAAACGACGGTAAAATGCCGATCCAAGATTTAAGAATAGTATGGCACTGTTTATACTGCCAGAGTCAAGCAGTACAGTCGCTTTTTCAAATAGAAGCACAGCCCTATCTATATCGGCCACATTGTTAGTCGCAGCAAAACGACGGTAAGCGTCAACCCCTGAACGACCCAATGATAGTAGCCAATCTGCGGTACCACTGGAACGGGTTCCGATTTGGTCGCCCTTCAACAATTCCATGAGCTCAGTCTCTAGCTGCTCCTCTCGATTATCACCCACTCGTTCCACCTTCTTCTCTAAACTCTCGCGCCAGCCACCGTCCGGCAAACTCTTGATCGGCGAAGTCTACTGTATGGGTTACTGTGCCGTCTGGCGCTACGGTCTTGGTGTATCGAACACCGGACCCAGCGGTAGATTCATCCGAAAAGGATCTCTCTGTAGACTGAGCGCCTTCGGTAGACCTGCGCTCTGTTTCCGGTTGCGACCTGCGCTTAAGCTCTGTCAATGCCTGGTAAGCGAGATTCTCAAGTTCCGCTGCCGCGGAAAACGTTGCAACAATTAAGCCCGAATCTTTTAGGCGTGCACGAAACGCGATCTGCCGTTCGCCATATGCATTGTCATGGAAGAGGCGATACGGTACCTGGGCATCTTCGTCAAGCATAAAGATTAGACGAGGAATTCCGACTTGGCTCGCAGTATTGAATTCTAATTCAGTATATGAAAGTTGCGGTTGTTCGCATACAGGTGAGCCGTAGCGGAAACCAACAATAGCTAGGTAAACTTCACAATTCTTGACTCGTTCAACGCAATAGTTAGCCGGCAACGAGTCTTGGGCGGTAAAGTACTCCATATCAACCACGGCGTCACCCGCCCGCGATACACCACGCTCCACAGCTGTCACAAAAGAATAACCGGTTGGGAACTTACGTAGTTCCCCGGTGTGGCTCAGAAAGACCCGTCGAGCGCCCCCTGACACGGCACTAGGACCCGGCGGGGGCGGCGCATACTGCACGTCCACATAGGTGTAGGTCGTCGTGACCGGAGCGGAGGTGTCTCCGCCTACGTAGACCGCTCCGGATCCCACTGAGGACGGCTCGTCGCGCCGTCGTGGCATCCCTACCTACCGTTCCTCGACGTCCCTGACCCGGGTACGGATCTGCCCGCCCGAATCCCCGTCCACCACGACCGCACCAGGACCCATCACTTCACCCGACCCCGCCGACGCGCCCGTCGCCCGCCGCACCCCAGACACGTCCGTCGTGATCGGAGCCGTCGATGACCCGCCCACATAGGCCGAACCCGCCCCCATCCGCCGCCCCACCCGGCCCCCCTCCGACACGGTCAGCCACACCTGCAACGCGACCAGCAGCACGACGAGCACACCGAAGCCCGACAACCACGGCACACTCGGCTGATCCGTTACCACGTTGGTCGCTACACCGGTGGCGACCCCTACCACCGCCGACACGCCTGCGGCCACCGTCCGCCAGCCCCACCCTGGCCAGCTCACCACAACCACCCCCGTATCAGTGCATGGTGGCAATAAGACTACGGGAACGACCCGGGCGGCCCGCCCCAACCCCCGCAGGTCGGCGAAACCGGACGTCCACGGACACCGGTGGACGGCCGGAATTAGGCGATCCCTGCAAGATAAGGGGTGATTCGTGCCTACGGATCAGATGGTTGGTGGTTGCGGGCACGGGGTCGACATGCCGCCGAACGTAGGCAACGATCTTGTTCCGTGCCATTCGCGTGCCAGTAGCAACGGTCAGCATGTGCTCCGATCGGTGTCCTGCGGCGAGAACCGGACTACCGCTGACCTGGGCGGGGCACTTGGGCGCAGGTCAGCGGCAGCCGCGGCACAGGTTTCCCAAGCTTGCAACGCGGGTTCGATTCCCGTCGCCCGCTCCATCCCCTTCCGCCCCTGGTCAGAGCCGCCTTCCGACCAGGGGCAAAGATCTTTCTAGAAGATCACGATCGGGCCATGGGCCATCCACGGGCCATTAGGCCGCCTCGATGCTCGCCGCGGCCTGAGCTCCTCGTGGCCTGATGGCCGCGCACCAGGGGCCACGCGGATCCGGGCACGCATCCGCGTACCGCTCGTCTACAGAAGGGCCGGCTGACAGCCACACCCGAACCGCCGCCTTCCCGCGCGCCAGCGGCCAAGTGCCCTGGTGGGCGTGAGCCTGCCCACCTCACGTTGAGTTTTCCAGTCAGCCCGTGCCAGCAGATCCAGGCCACCGGTCATCACTGTCGCTCATGCGATCGCGGCGATATCCCCGTCATCGAAGTAGATCGCCTGGTGCAGCCGGCCGCCAAGCGCAGCGGCGTAGCGAGCAACCGCATCCTGACCGGACAGCGAACCCTGCTCGATCTGCGAAATCCGTCCCTTGGTCACACCCATCCGCTCCGCGACCTGCGCCTGCGTCAGACCCCGCTCCCGGCGCACCTCAGCAAGCCGATGACCCACCGCGACCGCGAGGAGCTCTTGGCGGCCGGCAGCAACCGCGTCTTCCCCGCCGCGTTCCACCAGGTAGGTCTTGTAGCGCTGCTCCGCAAGCGGGATCGCTTCGGCGTACCAGGCGTTCCACTGCCCTGCATTGTCCCCGGCAACAAGCAGGACACTCGAACGCCACCCGATTTGTCCCGGTGTACCCGTTGCTGGACCCAAGCCGGCGGACGTCGGCGGACAAGCGCGAATACCGGCGGACGGTGCGCCCAGGTCAGGTCGACACGGTGGACGTCCATGGGCATCGGCAGACAAACCGCTCTTTTCTCTTAGTCCACTGGTAGACGGTCGCCCCGCGCAGCCGCTGAAGCACCCGAAATCTTTATAGGCCGACCAGCGCACGGCCCCACCGGAACGATCCCGAGCTGCTACGGCACGAGCGTGAACGCTTCCACATGCTGGGGCCGGACCACTGAGAAGTGCCTCCGGTCGAGCGTCGCCACCTGGCGAACACCGAGCCGCTCGGCAAGGGTAATCACCGCAGCGTCGACCACACCCAACGGGAAGTCCGCATACCGGCGCACGAACTCGGCCATCCGCCGGACGTCAGCCTGAGTGATCTCGACAAGCTCAAGTTCCCCAGCGGAAACCAGTTCGAGAAAATCTGCCTCGGCTTCGGGGCCGCGGAACTTCTCGACCAGCCAGCAGACCTCCACGACGACCGGAGAGGGCACCAGCAGCCTGCCCTTCCCACGCGCGAGTTTCCCCAGCAACTCGGAGCACACCACATGATTCTTGTCGGACCGGTCAGCCGCGGCAACCAGAGGCCCCGTATCGAGAAGCGTATTCATCCAGGAAAGCTCAAGCCTTCCCGGATGATTTCATTGTGCCGCTCCGACAAATCACCACGCCCGGACTCCATACTCCCGATGAACGACAGGAGCCCTTGCCGGACCGGGGTATCCTCCCTTTCTTCCGCCCCCACCAGCGGCGAGAGCTCCGGGTCGGACTCGACCAGCACACGCAGATGCCGCACCTGGGCCAGTGAAAGCCTGTCCACCAGGTGGTGCATATCCTCGTAGTCGTACGCTGCGGTCACGCACCCAGTCTACCGGCGACAACCGGACACCGTCCCCGTCACAACAGCACACACGCTCTTCCACTCGTGCCGACGCGGTCCGGAGAGCGCTGGTCGGTTCGGCACCGTGGCTGCGCCGCGCGGGACGCCTGGTCGCCTGGTCGGGAAGCTCCTCACGTTCCGTTACCTGCGTCCAAAGCGGTTCCGAACTGTAGTTGTACTGAGTCGGAAGTAGCCCGATGTTGTCGGACAACCAAGCCCCCTGTCGTGTTCCATCCTGTCCCGGGTGGCCCCGCCAGGGGCCATGACGGACTGCAACGGGGATGGACATCCGTAGACATCGGTGGATGGTCCCGAGGCTGCGGCCTGCACTGCTGGATGTCAGTAGACATCCGCCAGGGTCTTGGAGCAGGTCTCGGACCAGGACCAGGACCAGGACTTGTGGCTGGTCTCGGATCTGCTTGGGTGCGATGCGCTCGGCCTCCAGAAGCGCGGCGATGGCGCCCCCGCGGTCGCGGCGCTGGGCGTGCGCACGGGCCACGTCCACCAGCGCGAACAGCGCGCGGTCCGCGGCGGGCCAGGCCCCTCGATGTCACCGATCCTCTTCCTGCGGGCGCGAGTCACGAGTCCAGCGATCTTTCCACGGGTCGCACTCCCACGACCGTCTCGCATTTTTGGTACGTACCGGCCGCACTGGGTTGACCGATCGACGTGGCACTACCGCGCTGGGCAGGCGGGCCGGTAGAACCCGGTAGTTCGCGACGCTCCGTAGTTCTGTCCATGTTGATTCGCCGCGGGAGCTTCAGTTCTGTGCAGCTCCTCATCCAGCAGATCCGGGACTACGTCATCCGACGTTGGTCCACCACGTCGTAGCGGCCCTTGATCAGGCCGGCCGGCAACCGAAGCGGTGTGGAACTCATACCGGTGGGTTCGCGAGGCGGTATGCGGCATTAGGGTCGCTGTAGGCCGCGGTCGTTCTGGTGACCAGTCCCTCGGTGATCAGCTTGGTCAGCTCGTAGCTGACCTGCCGGTCGCCCAAGGAAAGGCGAGCGGCGATCTCCGCGCGGGTTAGGGGTGACTCGACGGTGAGGAGTTCCATCACACGTTGTTTACGTGTGATGGATTTATGATTATCCCTGTTGTGGTTGATCCTGATTTGTTGGTGGCGTGGCTCGATGATGTTGGACGGGTTCACTCTTGGACGGACACTCCGGCTGGGTAGGTCGCCGTGTATGGCACAGACGCAACTGACAGACCAGGAGTGGGAGTCCATCGAGCCCTAACCTGCCGATCGGCAGGTTAGGGCCGTACCCGCGGCGGCTGCGGGCACAGTTCGAGGGAGCGGTCTGGCGGTTCCGGACAGGCGGACAGCGGCGAGAGATGCCGAGGGAGTTCGGTGCCTGACCGACAGTGACAAGACCTCGGGCGGCTATCTTGCTGGCCTTTAGAGCGCCCGGCAACAGGGGGCGTGTCGCGGGGTTGGGGCACGCACCTCGCGTCATCGCTCCCCGTCCATCGCTCCCCGTCCATCGCCGCGCGATGCACGGGTACCCCGGCTCATCAGTCGCCACCCACCACCTCCGGTGCCTGCCTCCGCCGCCTCGCGATGCACGCACCCCAGCCCCGCTCCTTGATCCACTCCGCTATTGCCGGGCGCTCTTATCTGCGCGCCTCGATGATTTGGATCAAGGAGTTCGCGCGGGACCCCACTTTGATCCTTTGATCACGGTCAGATGCGTGCTCTAAACGGATAGAACTCATCCGTATCGGTTCGGCCTGCCGTCTTGCCAGGAATCATCTGGACGTGACTCGCCGTCCGAGCCAAAAATTCGGAACAGGCCGTGAAAGAAATGTAAAAGATTTTACGTATGTTGATATATCGGAGCGCGGCGAAAATTGGACTGGCGGTGAATGTTGCTTAAACAATCTGGCTGTTTTTACAAGATTTTTAACGGTTTTTCGATTGCTGGAAATTTGATGATCAAAATCATTTGACTAAGATTTATGAATGAAATTCAAAGTGTCGTGAAGCTGTCGCCGAGAGTGCCCGGAATGACTGAAAAATAGAAGCTGGAGCGGGCCGTCATCCAAGATCGTGTTGCGTAAACAGTTAGCGGAATCGCGGCATCGGGTGGGTGCGTACCGCGCATCGTCACAGTGTAGTCCAAGTCATATCCAGAAACGGGAGGACTCCTCGATGAGGTCGAGCTGGACAACATGAGCTCCGGAGACGGCACCGCCGGAGGAGAAGGGCAATGAGTAATGGGAGCCTGCTCAACCCCGACCGCAAGTGGTGGACTCGCACACCTGAGCGGATCGCCGCCGCCAAGGTCACTACGATGCGGCAAGCTCGCGAGGAAGCGAGCTACGCCTGCCACGAGGCGTGTGCGGCATACCGCCAGAAGATTGCGGACGAGGTGGCTGCCATTCGGGAGGAAGAATACCAGGGGTGGCTGCCCCTGCTGCGACACTGGCGGCTGCCCTACTACGTGGCCATAGCAATTCCGGACCGGGTGTGGGACCGGTATGAGCGCGAGGTCGCAGGCAATGCTTGACGTTGGCGTGCTTGACGTTGGCGTGCCGGCGTAAAGACTCAGGCTGGTTGCGGAGCGGAGTTTCATTGAGCCCGGGACGTGCTGTGGAAGGTTGCCGGCGGCGGTTATGCGGGCTATCGGGAAGCCTGCGCAAGGGTGACGGGCGCCTGCCCCACGGTACATCCGGCCTCATGCGGTCATATCCAGCTGTATATGGCCACATACGCGCCGTCGTCTTGCCGGCGGCTTCCGCGGCTGGCAAGACGACGGCCTTCCCGCCGCGGTCGACGGAGATTGCGCTGTCGGCCGGCAGGTCTGGCGGGCTGCCCTCCGTCCGGCGGCGGTTGTGGGCACAGGCTGGTTGTGGGCACGGACTCTTCATGATTTTTTGTCGCGACAGGCATGAGATGCCCGGACAAGGGCATCACGGCGCGTGGGCCACGAAAGGGTGATGAGTTCCGGGCCAGTCGACCCGTCGTCCGCCGCGCGTACCTGGGTGTAAATGGGTTATATAAGGACGGAAGTGACCCCGCGGCGGACGACAGCGGGGGCGACGAACGGCGAGCAAGGCCGCAGTGCCGTTCGTCGCCCACCGGTATCGGCCAGACCGGACGATGGGAGAGATGTCGTGAGCGCCGCAACAGCACCGGCTCACCGGGACGGCGAACGCGCTGGAGCCGTTTCATGGTGGTTTGTTCTGGCTGTGGGGATCGCCTGGTCTTTGTTCGCCCTGGCGATACTTCAGTTCGAGCTGACAACCGAACGGTCCATCGCGGTATTGCTCGGTGTCGTCCTGTTTGTCAGTGTGGCGAGCGAGCTGCTCGCCACGACCGCGACGGCACGGGGCTGGCGTTGGTCGCACGCCCTGCTCGCGGTGCTTTTTGCCGCTGGTGGTGTGGTCGCGCTGGTTTGGCCTGATCCGACCTTCGCGGTAGTGGCTCGAATCGTGGCCTGGTATCTGCTGGGCAAGGGAATCTTCGATGTCGTGAACGCTTTCGTCGCGCGCCGTGCCGAGCTCCGCGGTGCCGATTTTCGACATTCCGATCTTCGCGCCGCGGACAGTCCTGGGGCGGAAGTCGCGGACCTTCGTGGGGCCGCGCAGTGGTGGATGCCGCTGATTGTCGGCATGTTCGAGATCGGGGTCGCTTTCTGGGCTGTCGGCTACCCGAAGAGCTCCCTTACCCTGCTGGTTCTCTGGGTTGCTCTTGCGGCTCTGGCTACCGGATTGACGAAGATCTGCATGGCGGCCCGGATGCGGGGCGCCCGACGTGATCTTGCTACTGTGGACATGTTTCTCTCTACCGGCTTCGGCGTCCCCGCGGTCACCGAAGCCACCCGCACCCACGCGCGTACCGAGGCGACGGCAGGTGAGGGGCATGGCCAGCGGCGTTTCACCTGATGGCACTGGCACCTCGGAACACCTGAACACCTGAACACCTTGACGGCACGCTGGTGCCCGAAAGGCCGCTAAAAAGCACCTGCCAGCAGGATGAGGAACCCCCCGACGGCGACCAGGGTCGCGACGGCGGCCAGCGCGGCAACGGCTGTGGGTGCCGACATGCCGTCGGCGCCCGTCAGCGCCGCGGTGGCCGCCTGCCGGTAGCGCAGGAGCCCACGCAGCATGATCAATGCTCCGGTGGCCAGCCCGAGAATCCCGGGTAGTACGACAGCCAGGTGGCTCAGCTGTTCCAGATGCTTCGGATGGCCCACGTGACCGCTCTCGTGCACGAGGAACACGCCGACGGCGGCGAAGGACAGGCCGGTGCGCTGCCAAGCGAGGTAGGTGCGCTCGCTCTGCAGCCCCGGGTCGGGGATCTCGCTGGGGTGCCCGAGTCTGGGCCTGGTCACCGGGCGTCACCTCCTGAGTTGTACAAGAGGGACGCCAGAACGATCAGGCTTACTACTGTGATCACGATACCGAGCAGGCGGGGAAACGGGGACGGAGGCAGCGGCTGCCCGAGCCGCAGGGCGCGCTCCACCTCCGCCCAGTGCCGGTAGCTGGTCGCGGAGAGCACAATGCTTGTGACGACGAGCGTGATGCCGAGGACGCGGCGGCTGCCCGGGAAGCCGAAGTCCGGCACGACCTGCACGACCGCGATACCGCCCGCCAGCAGCGCCAGCGCGGTGCGGATCCAGGCGAGAAACGTCCGCTCGTTGGCCAGGGTGAAACGGTAGTCCGGCTCGGAGCCGATCCGGCGGATGTCAGCGGCGTTCGGCCACTGCCGGCGCCAGCGCAACCGCCACGGCTGGTGACCGTCGGAGCGTGCCTGCGCGGAGGTGCGCCCAGTCATTCTCACGAAGGTGACTCCGCGGCACACCCGTCGGGGGTCCGCGGGCGGCCACCCTGACGATCGTCCACCATGGTTTTCGTCCCCGTTCCGGTGCCGTCGGAGAGGTCATCGATGTCGTCAGCCAATGTCCGTCCAGCTCCGAAGAGCATGGCCGACGCCGCCCGGCTGAGGCTGGTGCCAGCGGATCCGATGCCGCTGTCCCTCCATGGAAGTCTGCGGTTTCCCGAGGCCGTCCGCATCCTTTATGGACCGTGGCCAGCGGCACCAGCCCGCCACCGGCCACGGTTGCCGTATGGCCACCCTGACCCTGCCGGGCATCTCTGGCCTCTCATCCGTGCGGCGGGAACCGCCGTGGCCGGCCGTACCGTCGGAATCATCGGACCTGACCGCATCGGTGGCGGCGAATGGCGGCGCCTCGATGCCTTCGAGGTCGGCTTTGAGGCCGGCGACGCCGTTGAGGCTGGCAACGCCTTCGAGGCCGGCGGGCGTATCCCCACCCGGATCAGGTGCGCATGGACCTGCGCTCACGGCACCGGCACCGGCACCGCGCCGGGGCCAGCTGGGACCACCCTCCTGGCACAATCTCAGGAAGCTACAAAGGGCGATGGCGGATGGTGACGGGCCATGACGGACCGTCTTCGCGATCAGGACCTCCGCCCGGCGGATACGCCCCCCGTGCCTTCGTCACCGTGAGCCGCGGTGGTTTCGCCATCGGTGGCCGGCGGTTCCGGTTTGCCGGCACCAACAACTACTATCTCCACTACAAGAACCATCACATGGCTGACAGCGTGCTCACGGACGCCAGCTTGATCGGGCTGCGGGTGGTGCGCTGCTGGGGTTTCCTCGATGGCGCTCCCGCCGACGGCACCGTGCTACAGCCGGCGCCCTTCAGCTATGACGAGGATGGTTTCGAGCCCTTGGACCACGCCGTCTTCAGGGCTGGTCAGCTTGGGCTTCGCCTGGTGATCGTGCTGACGAACAACTGGCCTGACTTTGGCGGGATCCCGCAGTACGCCACCTGGTTCTCCGCCGAGCATGACGACTTCTTCCGGCGCCGTGACATCAAGAACTGCTATCGGAGCTGGGTACGACATGTGATCGGCCGGCGGAACCGGTACACCGGGATGCGGTACTGTTCCGATCCGACGATCATGACATGGGAGCTGGCCAACGAGCCCCGCTGCCCGTCCGACACATCCGGTGACACATTGCTCGCCTGGGCGGATGAGATGAGCCGTTACGTCAAGGAGCTGGCTCCCCACCAGCTGGTCGCGGTCGGTGATGAGGGCTTCTATGGCCGTGCCCATGAGCCGTGCTACCCATATTCCGATCACGATGGTGTGGTCTGGCAGCGGCTCATCGCGTTGCCCGCGGTCGACTACGGCACGTTTCACCTTTATCCCCAGCAGTGGGGAGATATGCCCCCCGAATGGGGCATCCGGTGGATTTATGACCATATCCGTGACGCTCGTACGGCGAAGAAGCCGGCGGTGCTCGAGGAGTTCGGATGGAGAGCCGACGAGACCGCCCGTGACGCGATCTATCGGGCCTGGACGGACGCGGTTGAGCGGTTCGACGGCGACGGAGACCACTTCTGGCTCCTTACCGGCCGTAATGCGGACGATACACAATATTCTGACTATGATGGTCTTCGGGTGGTCTATCCGTCAACTACCGCAACACTTCTTGCGGGCCACGCCGGACGAATGTGTCCGTCGGTTGGGCATTTTGGACATGGTTCGGCTGGGGGTCATCCCCGGTAACGGGGTGCCAGGACGACTACCGCGACGGCTGTTCACGGCTGGGGTGGAGGCCAATCCGGCGTGTCCGGCCTAAGGGGCGTATTCTCCAAAGACCGTGATTGGTCTCACGTCCGGGGGAGCCAGGTGACGACAATTGATCAGCTGGCCATGTACCGGGAATCCCCGTTATGGACGCACCCCGCCGAGCCCGAAACGGCTCCGCTGGTCCGGCCACGGGAGCGGCAAGGGACATGGCGGCCTGGTTTCGGTGTGTTCCTGTTCGTCTTTTTGATCTTTTCTGTCTTCGGCTGGTGGACCTGGGAACGCGACCCCGCTTTCGGTTTCCTCGGTGGCGTCGCCACTGTGGTCTGGACGTTGCCCGTCACAGGCACCATCCTGGGCCTGTCAGGCGGCCTGCTGGCGATGGCCCGGATCCGGCGGGACCGCGGACTGCCGCCCACCGCGGCCCTGGTGCACGATCTGCTGGTGGTGGTCGTCCCCACCATCGGCCGGCATGACACCTATCCAGCGCTGGCCCGGGTGGTCAGCTCGTTCTGCCGCTATCTGCCGGCCTACTTCCCGAACCTGCGCGTGGACGTGGTCATCGAGGAGGGCTGCGAGGCCCGCGAACAGATCGTCACGATGGCCGCGGGAAGCCGGTGGATCCGTATTGTCACCGTGCCGCGTGATTACCGCACGCCCAACGGGACCCGTTTCAAAGCCCGAGCAAATCACTACGTCAACGAGCTCCGCGGCGCCGAGGGCGAGGCCCGTAGCGACGTGTGGGTGCTGCACATGGATGACGACACCGGCGTCGGCCCCGACACCGCCGAGGCGGTGGCCCGCTTCATCAACGCACAGTGGCTGGCCGGGGAGAACGCGCGGCATCTCGCCCAAGGCGTTCTCAGCTACCCGCGGGAACACGCGGTGAACCCGCTGCTGTGGCTGGCTGACGCCGTTCGCCCCGGTTGCGACATCAGTATGTTCGCGGCCACCACCGGCCGTGGTATGCCGCGCGCCGGGCTCCACGGGGAACTGCTACTGGTGCGAGCCTCGGTCGAGGCCGAGATCGGTTGGGACTTCGGCCCGCAGTCCATTGTCGAGGACGCTGAATTCGCGTTGCGTTTCTGCGATCGGTATCCCCGGCGCAGCGACTGGTTCCCCGGCCGTTCCTACGGTGCCTCACCGGCGACTGTCGCCGACTTCATTCGCCAGCGCGAACGTTGGGCCTGGGGCTTGTTCATGCTTTCGGCCAAGCGCACCATCCCGCTGCGCCGCCGGTTACTCTTACTGCACAATGTGGTGATATGGGCCTCCGGGCCTATTCAGCATCTTGGTTTGATCATATTGGTCGGTGCTCTTCTCGGTGACACCGACACCTCGCCGGCCAGCGCTGTGGTCCTGCCGATATGGGCACTGAACATGGCTTACAGCGTCTGGTTGTACTGGGAGGGAATGAAGATCAACGCGCTGGCCTCCGAGCGGCTCCGGCGGCTGCGGTGGGAGCTTCCCTGCCTGCTGTTCCTCATACCGGTGTTCTCCCTGCTGGAGGCGGTGGCGGTATTCCGGGGGCTGGTGCGTTTTCTGCGCAACGGCGAATCAACCTTCACTGTGATCGCGAAGCCGATGTGACCGTCGCTGGTAAGGCGCGCTCGGCGGGAGCGCTGCTTGTCATATTGCTCGGGCTCACCGCGGTGCCTGGCTGCGCATCCGCACCGGCCGATCGTACGCCCTCGTTCCGGCCGGCCGGCCAGGAGCGCACGGCCGGGAACACGGGCGTTCCAGCCGCCGCCCCGGGGCCTCGGATCTCCTTTCCCTGGCGGCCAGGCCGGCCTGAGCTCGGCGTGCAGGTTTATTGGGACGATAATCCCGATGAATCCGCGCAGATGATCGCCTTCAAGGCGCAGCGGGTCACCGACTACGTCGTCGACCTGGATGCCAACGCGATAAGCGTGTCCTTTCCCTTCTTCACGGACACGGTCCGCTCCAGCACGGTGCACGGCGCCCGGGGCACGCCGGCACCGGAACGGCTCGGTATTCTTCTGGACGAGGCGGCGCGGGCGGGGCTACGGGTCACCCTGCGCCCGACCCTCGATGAGAAGTCGCTGGTCGCGGCCAACCCGCGGGATTGGCGGGGTACGCTCAACCCGGTCAGCAGGGATGCCTGGTTCGCCTCCTACCGCGGTTTTCTCGCGCCTTACCTGGCTCTTGCTGAACAACACCACATCAACGCGGTTGTACTCGGCACCGAACTCAACTCACTGGAGGGTGACCCGCGCTGGGAGAAGTTGGCCGCCTATACCCGGACGGTGTTCACCGGCGAGATCGGCTACGCATTCAACTGGGACGTCTTCACGCACACCCGTGCCCGGATGCCGGTGGATCGCGTTGGTGTGGACGCCTACCCGGAGCTTCCGTTGGGTGACACCGCTTCGGTGGCCGAGCTGACCACCGCCTGGGACAGCTGGCTGGGTCAACGGGCGCCGGGCCCCATGCCGCAGGTGATGCTGTATGAGGTGGGGGCCGCCGCGCAGGCCGGCATCTACCGGCATCCGGCCAATCCGCAGATCGACGGTACGCCGGCGGTTCCGGAACTCCAGCAGCGCTGGTTCATCGCGGCCTGCCGGGTGGCGCGGGCGCGGGCCTTGGCCGGTCTCTACTGGTGGCGGGTGGATTTCCATATTGATCCGGCAGCGGTCGACTCGTCCCGGGATCGCCATGAGTCGTTCATCGGCCGCCCGGCCGAGCAGGCGATCCGGGACTGTTTCTCGGCCTGGGGGGAGGGGCACTGAGCACTTTCCCGTCCCGCGCGGTGACGGGCGTGTCCGGGCTGGCCGTGCTTGCGGTGATGCTACAGAGCTCCGGGGGCTTCCGGGCGGAATTACTCGGCGCCGATCTGGTCCTGGCCTGCTCCGGTTACCTGGCGACCCGGGCTCTCCTGACAGCCGCATACTCTCGGCCGGACGGCCGGATTCCGCTGGCTGACTGGTATCGCGATCACTTCAAGCACCGTGTCCCGCTCGCCCTGTTCGCCTTGGCCGTCACGCTCGGGCTGGCCGCGTTGCTCAGCCCGCCGGAGCAGGCCCGGCGGCTCGCGATGGCGGCGGTCGCTGGACTGGCACACCTCGGGAACTGGTTTGATCTTTTCGTGGTGCGGGACGGAATCATCGCCTCGCGCGGTGACTGGTACGCGGACCGCCCCGGCCAGATCGATCCGTTGGGCGTTCTGTGGCTGCTGGGGCTGATCGAACAGCTCGCGCTGCTATGGCCGTTGCTGTTGGGCTGTCTATGGTGGTTCACCCGGTGGATGGGTAGGCGGTTCACCAGGACTGATGACAGGACCGACGACACGGGACGCGCGGCGTGGCTGACCGTGATGCTCTGTCTGTTGCTGGCCGCCGCGGCCTGTCTGGTTGGTCCGGTGCGGGCCGCTTCCGGAGCGGATCTCGCGGAACTGGCTTTGGGCAGCCATGTCCGGGCAGCCGAATGGCTGCTGGGCGCCGCCGCGGCCGGGTTGGTAGCGGCGGCGAGGCCGCCGGCTGAATCGGTCGCCGCGGGCGACGCCCAGCGGGCTGCCGGCGTCTGGTGGGTCACGATCGCCGGGCTGGCCGGATTGACCGTGCTGGTCATCAGCGGGATGATCGCTACCGCTCACCCCGCTGCCTGGCTGCGCGGGGCGGGGCCGGCGACCAGCGCCGGCGGCGCCGCACTCCTGTTGGCGAGCGTCGATCGCCAGATCACAGCGTTCCGTCACGGTCCGATCGAGTGGCTGCTCAGCCGTGGGGGACCGGTGGAACTGGGCCGGATGGCCTATCCGCTCCTGTTGCTGCATCTTCCTGCGTTCTGGCTGCTGAGGCAGGCCTTCACGGATGCGCGGCCGGAGGCGTTGCTCGTTGTCGGGGGTGGGTTCGTGTGGTTCGTCGGCCTGCTGCTACAGGATGGGCTGGTCGGACGGTTGCGGACCCGTCGTTGGCGGGTGCGATGGGCCGCCCCAGCGCTGCTGCTGGCGTACGCGGCTGTCGCGGCCAGTGGAAGCTGGCTGTCCGCCGCGGTCGACAGACGGCCGGACCCCGGGAAAGAGCCGGTGTTGTTGGCGCTGGGCGGTTCGTTCGCCAGCGACCTGGCCCTTGCGCTTGGCCGGCACGGCGATGGCCGCTACTCGGTGGTGGACGGCTCGCTGCCCGGGTGCGGGCTGTATCCGGTGGCGCCGCCGTCGGTCCCGCTTGCCCGTGTCACTGCCGCCGCGCAGCTGCCGCCGCCGGTGCCCGCCCGCTCGGCGGCATGCGTGAACTGGCCGGAGCAGTGGCGGACGCGTATCACCCAAAGCCGTCCGGATGTGCTGATGGTAGATCTCAGCACGGACGCGGACGCGCGCCTGTATCGCGGCTCGGTGATTTCTCCCTGCGACGCGGAGTACCGGCAGCTGTACCGCAAACAGCTCGACCAGGCAGCCCAGGTATGGGCGCAGGCGGCCCCGGGCCGGCCGGTCCTGCTGGCCGACACCCGCGATGTCACGGGCGAGGCTGATCCGCGGTCGAGCCGCTGTTTCAATGCATTGATCACCGAAGCCGCCGCCCGGTATCCGCAGGTGCTGTTGTTGGATGTGGACGCCGCGCTGTGCCAGGCCGAGCACTGCTGGACTCGCACATCCACCGGCAAGCCGCTCTATTTCGATGCCGTCCACCTCACCCCCGCGGGAATGCACAGCCTCGCGCCATGGCTGGCGGCGGCGGTCGGCAAGGCGCTGGGTCCGGGCCCGGCTCCAACGCCGGGCACGGGAACGGGGACGGGGATCACGGACACCGTGAGCGTCGGCGGTCCGGTCAGCCGTCCCGGCCCGGTCAATGATCGTCCGGTAGCGGGACGATGATGGCACTGACCGCGCGAACCTGTGTTTAAGGGCGTCCGGCAATAGGATAATGGATCAAGAAACGGGGTTGGGGCGCGTGCATCGAATCTTTGTCGGGACTTGTGACTAGCCCGTAATGTTCTGTCTGGACGGCAGGGACCGATGGATGCCGGCGTGAGCGAAGCGAAGGATTTTTCCGGGGACCTCTACGAACCGCTGCTGCCCGAGGACCCACGGTCGATCGGTCCGTATCGGATCATGGGCCGGCTGGGCTCCGGCGGGATGGGCCGGGTGTATCTCGGCCAGTCCCGGTCGGGTCTGCTTGTCGCCGTCAAGACGGTACGGGCCGACGTGGTGGATGCGCCGGGATTCCGGCTGCGGTTCGCACGTGAAGCCACGGCGGCCAGGCAGGTCAGCGGTGTGTTCACAGCAGCCGTGGTGGACGCCGATGCCGACGCGGTGATGCCGTGGCTGGCCACGGCATACGTGCCCGCGCCATCTCTGCAGCTGCTGGTGCGCCGGCTCGGTCCGTTGCCGGTCCGCGCGGTGTCCTGGCTCGCGGCCGGGATCGCCGAGGCGCTGGATGCCATCCACCGCGTGGGGCTCATCCATCGGGACCTGAAACCGTCGAATGTGCTGGTGACCAAGGAGAATCCCAAGGTCATCGACTTTGGGCTGGTCAGGACGGCGGACAGTAGCGCGCAGCTTACCCACACCGTGATCGGAACACCCCAGTACATGTCCCCGGAACAGGCGCTGGACACCTCGTCGGTGACGCCGGCCACCGACGTGTACTCACTGGGCGCCACCCTGTTGTACGCGGCGACGGGTCGCCTGCCCTACCGGGGCGAGACGCCTGTGAACGTGCTGGCCCAACTGCTCTGTGATCCTCCGGACCTCACCGGGGTGCCAGCGGAGCTCGTCGAGCTGATCCGCCGTTGCACCCAGCGTGATCCGGCGCTGCGGCCCACCCCGAACCAGCTGCTGGAGGAGATCGCTGGGACCTGGCTGCGGACGTCGGGCGGATTCGACGCCAAATACTGGTTACCACGGGTCGGGTACCAGCTGCTGGATGCCTACGAGCGGCGGCGCCGCAGCACCGGCTCACCTGACGCGATGTCCGGTCCGGCGCTCCAGTCCAGGCCAGCCCGCGACTCCCACGAGGTGACCTCCACCCCGTCTCCGCCGCTGTCGCCGCTGATCGCGCCGACCCCGCCCCTCCCACCGGGGGAATTTCTCCCCCCGGCCCACGGCGGCGGAGCCGTTCCCGCGGGTTCCTCAGGTCCCGCTATTCCCGCGGGTCCCGCGGGTTCGACCGGCCGGGCCGAATCCGCGCGGGTGCACCGGCGGACCTTGCTGCGGGCGACGGGCGCCGCGGCGGTCACCGGTGCGATCGGCGCGGCGGTCTGGGGATCGGCTCGGTTGCTCGGCGGCACGGACGGCGGTGGCGCATCCCGGCCATGGGCCTTCACCTGCGGGGCTGAGGTGTACTCCTCCCCAGCGGTTGTCGACGGAGTTGTCTACATCGGCAGCAACGACTCCCACCTGTACGCCATCGATGCCGTGACCGGACAGCTACGGTGGCGCTACCAGACGGGTGGCTCGGTAACGTCGTCCCCGGTGGTCGCCGCCGGGGTGGTGTACGTCGGGTGCAACGACTTCCACCTGCACGCGGTGAACGCTGAGACCGGCCAGGTGGTGTGGAGGTTCCAGGCGGGTGCCGTGATGCATTCGTCGCCGACGGTGGCTGATGGTGTGGTCTACATCGGCTGCCGGGACCACAACCTCTATGCGGTCGAGGCGGCCACGGGCACTGAGCGCTGGCGTTTCACCGGCGGTGACTGGTTCAATTCTTCCCCCACCGTATACAGCGGTGGGGTTTACGTCGGCTGTCGGGACAAGAACATCTATGCGCTAGACGCCGCCAGCGGACGCCGACGCTGGAGCTTCACCACCGGCAGCACCGTTGACTCCTCGCCCGCGGTGTCGGACGAAACACTGTGGATAGGCGCTGACGACCACAACGTCTACGCCCTGAGCACCGCGACCGGAACATTGAACTGGCAGTTCACGGCGGATAACGGGGTGGTCTCCACGCCGCTTCTGGCCGACCGGGTGGTGTACGTGGGAAGCGATGACGGCCATCTTTACGCGCTGGACGCCAGCACAGGTCGGGACCGTTGGCGGTTTCCCACCGATAATGGCATCCGTTCGTCACCGGCCGTGGCGAACGGTCTGGTCTACGTGGGTAGTCGCGACCGCTGCGTCTACGCGGTGGAGACCGTCACAGGGAAACTGCGGTGGCGGTACGTGACTCAGGGGCCGGTCGACGACTCGTCGCCAGCGGTCGCGAATGGCCTGGTTTACGTCGGCAGCCTGGACACCCGCGTCTATGCGTTGAACGCGGTGACCGGTGCTGGGCCGTAAGAGCGTGTTTCGAATTCTGGGTTCGGCCGGACGGAAGATTCAGAACAGGCGCCGGAAGCGCCCGAGGGCAGGGCGGCTGGCTGTGGTCACCCTGCCCGGCGCCGCCGGAGATCGCCGGTCCATCGTGAACCCCGACCCCCGGCGGTGCCCGCCAGCGAAGACAGCGAAGACAGCGAAGACACGTGAGGACGAGGAAGATCAGCGGCCGGAAGTACAGCGGTTGACCAGCGCTTCGGTCGTCGTCGTCACCTCGGTCAGTAACTTCGGCTCGTAGGTGCTGGTGTCGACGCGCAGCCGGAGGAATCCGATCGCGGTCGTGATCCGTTCGAGATCAGGGGCGAACTCGCCCGCGGTCGGGATCTGGTCGTAGAGCTTCTCCTGTGGGGCGATCAGGTCGGTCGCGACCAGTTTGATGCCGTCCGGCTTGTCGTTGCCCTTACGCGCGATGCGGAGGGTGTCGACCAGCCCGGCTGCCGCATCCCGGCAGGTGCCGGCCTGGAAGGTCTCGATCGCCGGCAGCGGTTTGGCGGCTGCGGTCGCGTCGCCACCGCAGCCGGCCGCAAGCCCGGTCACGGCCAACAGGCCCGCCGCCGTTACTGCCATCCGGATCGATGGTGGTGCAGGCATCATCATTGCGGCCCTTCTCCCGCTTTGGTCATTTCCGAGCGTCGGTGTCAGCGTGAGCCGGAGTTCGGCAGCGCCAGGTAGGGGAAAGCGCCCAGGAAGGGTGTGTTGTTGGCGTTCACGGCGTCCCCCAGCCCCTTGACGGCGGCCGGCGCGTTCGGCAGCAGGACGCCTTCAACGGCCTGGATCTCGATGTCGACCACGTCGTCGGCCAGCCGCCGGCCGTTCGGGAAGCCGGCCACGTCGCCGCCGACCACGCCGAGCCGGTTCGGGTTTGCCACCGGCGGAATGGACATGTTGAGCCGGAGCTGCTCGGACGGGGCGATGTCCTTAGCGCTGGCGTCGTTGTTCAGCGTCGGCGAGGTGAGGTCGACGCCGAGGTTGCCCTTGCTGATACCGCTGAGGAACACCGCGACCAGGTCGTTACGCGGGGTTTTCGGCGCTGGGATCTTGTAGATGCCCTGGATGAGCCGGGCCAGTTCGGGGTCGGTGACGTAATTCAGGAACTGGGCGTCCCGCGACGGCGTCGAAGCGTTGAACCTGTCCTTCTGGCCGACCGGGACGACCAGCTCGTTCACCAGCGGCGAGCCGAGCCGTGACACCTGCGACCACTGCCCGAAGCTCATCGCGCGGCCGGAGCTGTTCGTCGGGGAGACCATCGTGGTGCTGCGCCGCTGCGTGGTGCTCCACACTCCGATCACCGGGTTGCGGCCCGCGTCGCCCTTGAGTGCCAGCTGTGCGGCCGGCACCTTGAGCGCGACCGAGTTGACGTTGTAGCCGGCGAGGGTGTCCTTGCCGATCTCGGACAGGTTGCCGCCGTAGAGCAGGTCGAACACGCGCAGGTCCAGGAAGAACGGGTCGTCGGCCTGGCCGGCGAACGTCTTGATCCCGCCGGGCAGAGTTTGGGTCGCCTGGTCGCGCAGGGCGGCGTAGTTCGGCATGGATGCCTTACCGACGTTGGATGGTGCCACCGGCACCTTGTCGGCGAGCACTGTGGAGCTGCCCTTTTTAATCATTTCGAGTCGGTAGCTCTGGGTGAAGTTCAGGTCGGGATCGTCCAGGGAGGTGACGACACCGGTGTTGTACAGGAAGGTGTTCGGGTTCTTGTAGGAGTTGGTGAACGTCCACCGGTAGGTGATGTCCGGCTTGGCGTCCCCGTCGTTGTCGATGTTGATGTCGTACTGGGCGTCGTTGGCGAACGGGTAGAAGTTCGGCCCGCCAGCGGGCTCCTCGAACGGTATCCAGTTAGCGATCAGCGTCACCGAATTCTTGTCGTCCGGGCTGACGAACGCGTAGGTGTCGGTGTTGTCGATGGTTGGGTCGGTGCTGACCAGTGGTGCCTCGCGGTGGCTGGACGCCATCGATGCCGCCGGTGTCAGTGCCACGACCGCGCTACCGACACCGAGCGCCACCGCCGCGATGCCTGCGATCCCCGTGAGGCCGCGCCGTGCGGGTCGGCCCCGCGACCCACCGCGGAGGCGAGGTGCCCCGTCGGCGGGATCTGTCTCAATCATGATTTTCCCCTCGGATGATGCAGGGGCCAGCCTGACTGCCGGCCCGCGACATCTCCTTGTTCGTGCGCCGCGGCCGTTCGGATGGGTGTCGGCGACTGGTCGTGTGTCAGAAAGCCGACAGGTTTTCTCCCATCCGGACGTGTGCCCGCCGCGAACAGCCTTGTGCAGGCCGGCACTGGGAGAGGAACCAGATGAGGAAACGACGAGCCGTCACGGCGATCGTGGTGGTGACGGCGGCCGCGGCCGCTCTGCTGGCGGGAGCGGCGTTGATCCCCACTGGCGTGCTCGGGGGCACCGCCGCGCGTCCGCCCGCGCCCCAGGCCAGCGCGGCCGGGGCTCAGGACGTGCCGACCCGGGCGATCGGCGATCTTCAGCGCCACCTGAGCCTCGTTCCCGGTGACTGGCCGGCCTGGGCGGCGCTGGGCACCGCATACGTTGAGCGGGCCAGAGCCACCGGCGACCCGACCTACTACCCGCGTGCCGAGAGCGCGCTTGCCCGGTCGCTGGCCGTCCACCCGGTCGACAACGACGCCGCGCTCGCCGGGCAGGCGGCGTTGGCCGCGGCTCGCCATGATTTTGTCGAGGCGTTGCGGCTCGCGGACGCGGCAACAACGATCAATCCGTTCGGCGCGACCGCCAGTGGGATACGCGCGGACGCCCTCATCGAGCTGGGCCGCTACCCGCAGGCGTGGGAGGCCGTCCAGCACACGGTCGACCTGCGGCCGGATGTCGCCTCGCTGGCCCGGGTGTCCTACGCGTTCGAGCTGCGGGGCGACACCGCGGATGCCCGGGATGCCATGCTGCGCGTGCTCACCGACGCGACCTCCCCGACGGATGCCGCGTTCGCCCTCTTCCACCTCGGTGAGCTCGCGCGGGACAGCGGTGATCTCGACGGCGCCGACGCTGCCTACCGCCGGGGCCTGGAAAAAGATCCATCCTCGACGACGTTGCTCGCCGGGCGGGCCCGAGTGGCCGCGGCCCGCGGCCAGACCGAGAGCGCGCTGGCTGACTACCAGCGCGTGGTGACCCGGATGCCGGCGCCGGCACTGGTCGTCGAATATGGGGAGCTGCTGGAGTCGGTGGGCCGGACTGAGGAGGCACGGACCCAGTACGCACTGGTCCGGACCACCGCTGAGCTGTTCCGCGAGCAGCGGGTGGACGTCGGCGTCGACCTGGCGCTGTTCGAGGCCGACCATGGTGACCCGGCCGCCGCGTACGCGGTCACCGCGGCCCAGCTCAACACCCGGGCCGGGATTTTCGTCCAGGACGCCGACGCCTGGGCGCTGCACCAGCTCGGGCGGGACTCCGAGGCCCTTGCGCACGCCCGTGCCGCGGTTGCGCTCGGTACGCGGCGCGCTCTGCTGCGCTATCACCTCGGCGTGATCGAAGCAGCGCTCGGGCAGCGGGACGCGGCCATGACCGACCTGCGGGCCGCGCTCGCCACGGACCCGTATTTCTCACCGCTGCATGCGCCCCGCGCCCGAACGCTGCTGACCGCCCTTGCTGGTGACCGGTGATGGCGACGAGGCGGCCGGGCCTGCCCGCCCGCTGGCGATGGCCGGCCGTCGCGATGATCGCGTTGGCGTTCGCCGTCCTGCCGGCGGGAGCGGCGTCCGCTCATCCGCTGGGCAACTTCACCGTGAACACCAGCAGCGTGCTGCGGGTGCAGCCGGACCAGGTACGTGTCGACGTCATTGTGGATATGGCCGAGATCCCGACCGCCCAGAGCCGCCCGGCGATCGATGCCGCTGGTGCCGAGACCTGGCGGGAGCAGGAGTGTAAGCGCATCGCGGGCCAGGCCGAGCTGACCGCGGACGGCCGGGTCCGCCCGCTCGAGCCAACCGCGGCCACCCTGCGTTTCCCGCCGGGGGCGGGCGGTCTGTCGCTGTTGCGGCTGGTGTGCCGGTACACGGCCGAGACCGGCGACACACCCACGTCCGTCCGGTACACGCTGCGGGCTTATACAGACCGGGTGGGCTGGCGCGAGACGGTGGCGCTGGGCGATCGGACCACACTCGTGGCCAGCGACGTTCCCGCGCGGTCGCCGAGCGGGCTGCTCGCGTCGTACCCGGCGGACCCACTGTCCAGCCCATCCGACGTCACCAGCGCCACGTTGCGGGTGCGGCCGGGCGGTCCGGCGGCTGTCGACCCCCTTGACGGCCGGGAGAATACCGCGGTGTCCCCAGGTGGCAGCGGCCCTGGCAGGAGCGGGCTCACCGCGCGTTTCACCGAGCTGGCCGGGCGCCGGGCGCTGTCGTTGGGCATGGGCCTGCTGGCGGTCGCGCTGGCGGTCGGGCTCGGGACCGCGCACGCGTTCGCTCCGGGGCACGGCAAAACGGTGATGGCGGCCCGGATCGCCGGCAACCGGGCATCCCGGCGGGAACTTGCCCTGATGGCGCTGGCGGTGACCGTGACCCACACGTTCGGCGTGCTGCTGCTCGGCATGGCGCTGACTGTGTCGACGGACCTTGCGCCGGAACGGTTGTACCCGTGGCTCGGCGTCGCCAGCGGCATGTTGATGGTGAGCCTCGGCGTCACACTCCTGCGCAGCCGGCTCGCGTTTCGCCGGATCAGCCATAAGCATCATGATCATAATGGTGGGCATGCCCATCCGGCCGGAGCCGATGGCCATGCCCATGGTGACGGTCACGACCATGATCACGACCATGCTCATGGTGACATTCATGATCATGACCATGCTGGCGGTCATCGCCATGACCATACGCACGGTGGCCGCTGGCATTCCCACCCCTCGCCAGTGGGAACGCCGAAACTGCGCGGTCTGCTCGCGATGGGCTTCGCCGGTGGTCTCGTGCCGACTCCGAGCGCGGTCGTCGTGTTGCTGGGCGCTGTCGCGCTCGGTCGTGCCTGGTTCGGTGTGGTGCTGGTGTTCGCCTACGGCGTAGGGATGGCCGTCGCGCTGGTCGGTATCGGCGTTCTGCTGGACCGGGCGCATCGGCCTCTGCTGCGGCGAGCCAGCAGCGCCGCTCCCCGGTTCACCGCGGTGGCCACCAGATGGGCACCGGTGGCCACCGCGGGTGTCATCGTCGTGGCTGGAGCGATCATTGTGCTGCGTGCGGGGGCTCAGTTCGGCGTCTGAGCAGCCGTCCGGGGGCCGCCGCCGTGGGCCTGCCGACCGCTCCGGCCGCTCCGGCCGCCGGTTCGCAACGGGTGGCGTGCCGCCGGCCGGGGCCGACCCACCGCGTGTGATCGCTGCCTGGCCGCCGTGCCAGTTGGCCGGGAGACGGGCGCGGCCGGCGATCGACGTCCAGTACGCCGCGTGCAGCGTGCAGCGTGCAGCGGGCGGTACCGGGCGGGAGTAGCCTCCGGGTGCCATGACCGGCAGTTGGGGCGAGGACGGGCAGTGGGCATCGACACCGCGGACAGACTGGCGCTGCACGAGATCGCGGCGCGCTACGGAGACCTCATCGACGCCCGGGACTGGCCAGGGCTCGCGCACGTCTTCGCCGCGGACGCGGTGTTCGACCTGCGCGATGTCGGCGATGGGCAACTGGAGGGCCTGGACGCCATCCGGCGCTTCATGGCCGGCTCGCAGCATCCGCTCGCCCATCACATCACCAACATCTACGTGACCGAGGACGGCGGTGAGCCGGTACTGCACAGCCGGGTCATCGGCATCCTGCACGATCGGCGGGCCGGGTCCGGGCGGTACACCGACACGGTCGTCCGCACCCCGGCCGGGTGGCGCATCCAGCACCGGGTCTTCCACCTGCACCGCCGGCCGTCGGCCGAGCCCGGGTCACCGGCCGCGGGCGGCTGACAGGCGGGCGAGGTCCGCGGGCGTATCGATGTCGTCGGGGCAGCCGGTATCGTCGCACGCCACCATGACCACCCGGTCGGGGTTGGCGCGCAGCCAGGCACGTGCGCCCATGTCGCCACGGGCATGAGCGCATACCTCGGTCCAGGTTTCGCGTCGTAACAGAACGGGATTGCGTGGCTGCCCGTTATAGGTGGCGACCGCTGCGGCCGCGCCGGCCGCGTGGGCGGTGATCAGCCGGCGCACGGCCTCCGCGCCGATCAGGGGCTGGTCGACGAGCGTGATGACCACCGCGTCGAGGCTGGTGCCCGCAACCGCGCCGAGCCCACGCCGCAGTGACGCGCCCATGCCCTCGGCCCAGTCCGGAGTTGGAAGGACCTGTGCCGTGGGCAGATTCGCCGCCCTGGCCACCTCGGCCGCGTGTGCTCCGAGCACCACGAATATCGGTGTACAGCCGCCCCGTGCGACCAGCCGGACTGACCGCTCGACCAGCGCCTCACCGTCCAGCATGGCCAGGGCCTTGGGGCTGCCGAACCGGCGGCCGGCTCCGGCGGCGAGCACGAGGCCACCCACGCGGCCTGTCATGTTGCCGCCATGCATGGCAGCGTACGCTATCGCGACTGTTATTAATTTGATGAAATTTTATTGATGATGCAGATGATTATATTTCAATAACCTTAGGGTGTCATTTTCTGGATCACATCGCCGAATTCGTCCGCTCACTATATGGTCAGGAACGGTGAAAAGGTCCCTGATTAGTGCGTTTCCGCGCGACGTCACGCGGGAGGTTCCTGTGCCCGGCCAGCCTGGTTCGGCGCCGGTCGCCTTCCTCAGCTATGCCGATGCGGACCATGCGCGTCACGGTGCGTCCCTCGGGGAACTCGCGGCGGCACTCGAGGAGGATATTCGAACCCGAACGGGCCACGCCGCGTTCCGGGTTCTCCACGATCGTCGGGATGATCGCTGGGATGAGTTGTGGAACGAGCGGATCGCCGGCACCGCGGACCCCGCGAGCGCTGCGGCCATCCTCATCGCGGTCATGACTCCCGCTTTTTTCCGGAACGCCCAGTGCCGGCATGAGCTGGAACGTTTCCTTCAGCTCGAACGGCAGCTGGCCCGTCCCGACCTCGTCGTCGCGGTCCGGTGGTCGAAGGACCTCGACCTGATCGCGGGTGGTACGACCGACCTGTTGGCGCGGGCGGTAGCTCATCGGGTGTCCATGCACTGGCCGCTGCCGGACGGCGAGCCACCGGTGGCGGTGTCGGTCGGGCGCTGGGCGGCGGACCTCGCCGGCCGTATCAGCGCGCCATTGGACGCCCTCGTCCGCCCGGCGATTCTTTGGCCGGACGGTATCGCGCGGTACGCGGGTGCCGCACAGCACGATGATGATATTTCGTATGAGGAAATCGTGCGGCATAATGACATCGCGCGGCACGAAGAGGCCGTGCGGAACAACAGCGGGCTCGCGCGGCACGGCGATGTCGTGCAGGTGCCGCGACAGCTTCAGCCGGGGCAGACCATGCCGTTGCCGATCCAGCCACGGCTGCCGCGGGGAGCGGCCGCGTCGGCTCCGACGCCGCCCGCTGATGCGAGGGCCACCGGCGTGGCGGTGACCCCGTTGGTACCGCGGCGGCTGTCGTCACAGCCACAGCCACAGCGGCCGTCACAGCCACCGCTCCGGCTGTCGGGCGGTGAACGCGGTACCGGCCGTTCCGTTCGCTACCGTCCGATCGTGACGTCTCAGGACCTCAGCACGAAGGCGTTCAGCGCGACCCGGCTGCACGACGGTTACACGATGGTCGGTGTTGACGCCTTCCTCGATCGGGCCGCCGCGGAGCTGCACCGCCTGCACGCCCTTGTCCGATCTGTCGAGAGCGGGTACCGGCCGGATCCACGTGAACTCGTCCTGCTCGTAACGCCCGCGGAGATCAGCGCGACGACCTTCAATCCGGCGAAATTTCTCAGTGGCTACCGCGAACAGGAGGTGGATGACTTCCTCGGCGTCGTCGCGCGGGAGTTCGCAAACCTCCAGAAGTTCGTGTCCGTGGTTTCGGACGCTGACCGGCCGGGCGACCGCGGTGTTTCCTATCATCCTGGTATAACCGGTCCGGAGGTGGCGGGTAAGTCATTCACCCGGACGCGGCTGTGCGTTGGTTACAAGGCTGATCAGGTGGATGAGTTCCTCGACCGAGTAGCCCAGGAACTAGCTGACCTGCACGCTCTGGCGAAATCCTCCCCGGGTAGCCGGAAGCGGGATTCTGATTCGTTTCGTTCGCGTCTCACGCCAGCCGACATCAGTGCCGTAAAATTCGATACCACCTGGCTTTCCGGTGGGTATCGGGAATACGAAGTCGACGATTTTCTCGACTTTCTTGAGCGCGAGCTCGCCCGCATCCATGAACATCTGATGTTTGGCTCGGACTGAGTGCCGGCGCGGTAGTGATGGTTGATCGCTCCGCTTATCCTGCATTCTCGATAAGCGGCGTTTGCGGGCGGTCAGAGCTTCCGGGCGATCGTCAGGCCGTCCGAGACCGCCAGCAGCACGGCCTGAACACGATCATCGGTGGTCACCGCCTGGTTGAATGCCCGGATCGCCTGGACGTTCGCCTGCTGGTTCGTCTCATCCAGGACGTTGCCGCCTTGCAGCACGTTGTCGGCGACGATCAGTCCACCCGTGCGCATCCGGGGAACCAGCAGGTCGAAATAGGCCTGGTAGGAGGTTTTGTCCGCATCGACAAAGGCGATGCCGTAGGTGGGCTCGGCGGGCAGCGCGGCGATGGTGGCCGCGGCCGGGCCGAGCCGCAGTTCGATCCGGTCGTCGAGGCCGGAGCGTGTCCAGTACGCACGCGCGAGCGAGGTCCATTCCTCGCTCGCGTCGCAACAGAGCAACTGCCCGTCCGGGGGCAGGCCACGGGCGATACATATCGACGAGTATCCGGTGAACGTGCCGATTTCGATCGCTCTGCGTGTGCCCGTACTGGCCGTCAGAATAGTCAGCAGCGTGCCGAGTTCGGCTCCGATCCGCATGTGGGAGACCTCGCTGAACCGCCGCCGTGTCTCCTCGGCGAGTTCGGTGAGAAGCTCATCCGGCGGTGAGCTGTGGGCTACGATGTAGGGCTGGATACCGTGTGCGAGGATCGGTGAGTCAGTTGCACGATCAAAATTAGACATACAGGTATGCTACTAGCCTGTTCTGGCTCCATCTCGGGCCGCTGATCGACCCACGTGCGAACCTGGCCGTTTGATGGTCGAGAAACGTGGAGCAACCGGCAACAGGGGAAACGGCATCGCGGGGTTGTCACGGGGCTGGGGCACGCGCCTTGTGTCATCGCCCCCTATCCATCATCCCTATCCATCGCCGCGTGACGCATGGGTACCCTGGCTCGTCGGTCGCCACCCGCCACCTTCGGTGACCCCCGCGCCGTCTCGCGATCCAGCCGCCCCAAGCCTGTTTCTTGATTCATGCTCTATTGCCGAGCATTCTTAGCGGCTCCGGCAATAGGGCGTTCGAGCAGTGAGCGGCTCATCCGCGCCCGGTCCGGCAAGGCGGAGGAGGAAGGCGCCCTGGTGTTGGGCGCCGACTGACGACAACGCGGCCGGGCGGGATGCGGGAAGCCACGAGCCGGCCAGTCTTATCCTCGGGCGCTCTAAGTAGCAAGATCGTTACTTTTGGTATGAAAAGCGTTGTCAACGGTATGCCGGGAACGTACGTCACCGGATGGCGGTTTGACAGCTCCCCGCGTTGGGCGGCAGGCTTGCGGTGCGGCACCTCGTTCGGTGAGGCGTCTGCACGGACACAGGCCACTGACCCCGAACGTCGAGAGACGCCCCGGGTCAGGACAGCTCTCCCCGAGCTAAGGGGTGGGCCCAGGTGGCTTCCTGGTTGGGATTACGCCGTGCAGTGCCAAAGCTCTGACGAGGAGGGGTGTTCCGCACGTGGTCCCGTTCTGAACGGGCTCGGTTCGTGCGATCACTGCCTGTGCGTGTGAACTGAACTGTGCCTACGGGCGCCCGGTCGTGAGAGGAGGTGGCGGGATGAGTCCCGGCCATAGTCCGCGTCTGTCCTGGGCTGGCTCGGCGACCCCCGCCGCCTGAGCCCGGCCCCTTCCGATACGAGGATTTCACCGCCGGACGCGAACGCAGCGGACTAGGCAACGCGGGTGGACTGGGCAACGCGGGTGGACTGGGCAACGCGGGTGGACTGGGCAACGCGGGTGGACTGGAGCCTGGGCCCGACTCATGGGTTGCTTCGGTAGGCGCGCTGGATCAACGAGTGCTCCGGCACCATGCTGCCTACGGGCGCGGCCCTCAAGCCCCTCGAGGAGCTGGCGTGATGACCGTGATGGAGAACGCGTTCTACACCGAGGGCCGGCGTTTCGCGCAACCGAACTCGCTCGGTGAGACCTACCAACTGCTGCGTGAGCGCTATGACGAACACAAGCAGGACCTCGCATGGATCGGCCTGGTCCGCCCGGACCAGCGGGAGATCGCCTCGATCGCGAGCGAGTTCGACCTGCATGAGCTCGCGGTCGAGGATGCCGTGCAGGCGCACCAGCGACCGAAGCTGGAGCGGTACGGGAAAACCCTCTTCGTGGTGCTGCGGGCGGCGCGTTACAACGACATGCGGGAGGAGGTCGAGTTCTCTGAGCTGCATGTCTTCATCGGAGACGATTTTGTAATTACTGTGCGTCATGGTGATGCCCCGGATCTACCGAGGGTTCGGCAGCGGATGGAGTCCGATCCAGGGCTGCTCGCCAGAGGACCGGAGGCGGTGCTGTACGCGATTCTCGACCGGGTCGTGGACGACTACGCGCCGGTGGTGGCGGGGCTGGAGAACGACATCGACGAGATCGAGACCGAGGTGTTCCGGGGGGAGCCCGAGGTGAGCCGGCGCATCTACGAGCTGTCTCGGGAGGTCATCGAGTTCCAGCGGGCTACCAAGCCGTTGCTCGGGATGCTGGAGGCGTTGGCGGCCGGGTTCGTCAAGTACGGCGTGGACGCCGAGCTGCAACAGTACCTGCGCGACGTTTCCGATCATGTTGTCCAGGTGGTGGAGCGGATCGAGGGCTTCCGCCAGCTGTTGCAGAACATCCTCACGGTGAACGCGGCCCTGGTCGGGCAGCGGCAGAACGAGGAAATGAAAATTTTGACAGAGGCGAGCCTGGAACAGAACGAGGAAGTCAAAAAGATCTCCGCATGGGCGGCGATCCTGTTCGCTCCGACACTGGTCGGCACTGTGTACGGGATGAACTTCGACGGCATGCCGGAACTGCGCTGGGCGTACGGCTATCCGTTCGCGATGGCGCTCATGCTCGCCGTCTGCGTCACGCTCTTCATGGTCTTCCGGAACCGGCGATGGCTGTGACCACACCGGCACAGCCGATCCTGGCTGTTCCCGGCTGATCCCGGCTGAACCCGTCGTCATGTTTTAGCCGTCATATTTGCGGAGTGTTTCGGAAGTCGTCGTTCGATCAGGGAGCGGCGTCCGGGTGGATGGATCGCGAGGCGGCGGAGGGAGCCAGCGGAGGTGGTGGGCGTCGACCGACGAGCCGGGGCG
>NZ_CAKJTO010000024.1:0-22423 GCF_917627405.1 Protofrankia sp. Cj5 | reverse complement strand
CCCCTGCTGCCGGGCGCTCTAAGAGCGCCCGGCAGCAGGGGTGTGGATCAAGGAGCGGGGCTGGGGTGCGTGCATCGCAAGGCGGAGGAGGGAGCCACCCTGGTGTTGGGTGGCGACCGACGACAACGATGCGAGGTGCGTACCCTGGCCCCGCGACGCCGCGTCCCCTGTTGCCGGGCGCTCTAAGGTCTGGGTTTGTGAACTGGGCCGCGACACCCGTCGGCCGGGGCGTGCGCGCCGCGGCGGTGGCGGTCCTGGCTGTCCTGCTGGCGGTTGCCGGACACAGCGTGACGTGCGGCCGGTTGCCGCCGCTGTCGGTCATGGGGTTCGGGACGCTGGTGACCGCTCGGGTCTGCTGGGGAGCGGCCAAGGGACGGATGTCCGTCCGGCGACTCGCCGCCGTGGTGGTCGGGGTGCAGGCGGGCCTGCATTTCGCCTTTGCCGTCACCGAACCCGCCGGTATCGCGAACGTTTCCGTGGGCGCTGCCGCAGGCGGCGGCTCGAGCGGCGTGACCGCCATCACCCATGCGGGCGACATGGTGTCACAGAGCGCGGTGCCGGGTGTGGACCTGCTGCCCGGTGGGCCCGCGATGGCCATCGCGCACCTGCTGGCCGCGGTTGTCCTCGCCTGCTGGCTCGCGGTCGGGGAACGGCTGCTGTGGCGGGCGGCGCGGGGTGCCGCGACCGCCGCGCGCCGGGTCGCCCGCCGGCTGTTGCGACGCCATGTCGGGTCTGCCCGCCCGCCCGCCGCCGACCTGATCCCGCCCGTTTGGTGGATGCGGCGGGTGTCACGTCCTGCCCTGCTCCTCCATGTGGTCACCCGCAGGGGGCCACCCGTTTTCAGCACCTGTTTTGGATCTTTTTCTGGGTGATTCACACCCAGCTGGCGCCTGGCTTCGTTGCTGGCCACACCGATAGGACCCAGCCAGTATCGGTGCGGGCTCCCGTCTTGCCAGAGACCACCTGAACGCGACTCGCCGGCCGGATCCTCGATTCACAACAGGCCCTTACCGCAACCCGACCAGCTTGCCGCGCACCCTCGTGCCGGCGTTTTTCGATAGCTGGTCGGGCCTGTCGCCGACCGTTGCCGACCACTGAGCGCGCCCAGTTCTGATCTTTGCAGGTGGGATGCGGCCGCCGCATGCCCTCGTGACTTCCTCCTGTTCCGCTGTTCTGGAGACACATATGACCACTGTCGATCATCTCGGGCTGTCCCCGGACGAGCCCGTCACTCCTTCGGTTCATCCTGTTTCTCCCATCCCGGTGCCAGCGCCGGCGGCCAACGCCGGTACCGGCACCGGCACCGGCACCGGTACCGGCGAAGGACCCGCTGCCGCGCCGTCGCGAGCGGTCGGCGGGACGCGCCGGCTGCTGGTACGGCTGCACTTCTACGCGGGCGTGCTGGTTGCGCCGTTCCTGGTGATGGCCGCGCTCACCGGGCTCGCTTACACCCTCACCCCGCAGCTCGACGCTTTGGTCTACGCGGACGAGCTGTATGTCGATCGGGTCGGGGCGCATCCGCGTCCGCTCGCCGAGCAGGTCACGGCGGCTCGGGCCGTCCATCCGGAGGGGACCGTGTCGGCCGTCCTGCCCGCTGACGCCGCCGACCGGACCACCCGCGTCGTGCTCGACGTGCCCGGCCTCGGGGAGAAGCAGCGCACCGTCTACGTCGACCCGTACACCGGCCAGGCGCAGGGAGCGCTGACCACTTGGTGGGGGAGTACCCCGCTGACCACATGGCTCGATGACCTGCACCGCAACCTGCACCTCGGCGCGTTCGGGAGGCAGTACTCCGAGGTGGCGGCAAGCTGGTTGTGGGTGGTGGTCGGTGGTGGCCTGGTTCTGTGGGTGCTCAGATGGCGTAACTCCCGGCGGGTGCGGCGGGTGCTGCTGCCCGACCTGGGCGCGCGGGGCCGACGCCGCACGATGGCCTGGCACGGCAGCGTCGGGGTGTGGCTTGTGGTTGGCCTGCTGTTTCTTTCTGCTACCGGCCTGACCTGGTCGCGGTACGCTGGTGCGCATTTCAGCTCGGTGTTGGACGCGCTGCACGCGCACGCTCCGGAGCTCGACACCGTCCTGCCTACACCCGTCGTGGCCGCATCCCACGCGGGCCATGCGATGGCCGCCACGAGTACGGCCGAGGCCGGTTCCGTGACCGGTAACGGTGAAGCGGGCGTTGGTGAAGCGGGCGTCACCGGGCAGGTCGACCGGGTCCTCACCGCGGCGCGTGGGGCCGGGCTGGACGGACCGGTCGAGATCGACCTGCCCGCCAAGCCGGGCGCGGCCTGGAGCGTTGCCCAGACCGACAAGCTGTGGCCGGTGCGGCTCAGCCAGGTCGCGGTCGATCCCGCCGATGGCCGGATCATCTCCCGGGCCGACTGGGCTGACTACCCGTTGCTCGCGAAACTCACCAAGCTCGGGGTCGCCGCGCACATGGGCCTGCTGTTCGGCCTGGCCAACCAGCTGCTCCTCGCATCTTTGGCGGTTGGCCTGCTGTGTATGATCATTTGGGGTTATCGGATGTGGTGGCAGCGGCGGCCCGTCCGTGATGAACGGCGGGCGCTCGTCGGTCCGGCTCCGGCACGCGGGACCTGGCGTGGGTTGCCGCGACCGGCGCTCGTCATTGGGATTGTGCTCACCGCTGCCGCTGGTTGGGCACTGCCCGTTCTCGGTGTGACCCTGCTGGCCTTCCTCATGTTTGACGTGGCTCTCGGCGCCATCCGGCGGGCGCGGCGGCGTGGCGGCACACCCGCCTGACCCGACATCACCCCGCGGCCCTGCGGCGGCACCGGCAGCCGTTGCCACCGGGCTGGGCCGCGGGGCTGGGCTCGCTCCGCCGACCGACCGACCGAAACCGTGAAATTCGATGACGGTGGACTCGTTTGTTTCCCGGAGCGTGCCGCGGACAGTTCGACAACCGGCTTCGGGAAGGTCGGGTCGGTGGTCTCGATCTGGTGGACACGCTGTCTGGTCACGCCAGAGACGTTCGGTGATCTCGACTGTTCCCATCAGACGCTGCGTCATGATCAGCAGGGTGGTTGACAACCGCAAAGATAACGTGCGCGTTGATCCAAGAGTGAGGTTGGGGGCGCGCATCGCGAGGCGGCGGAGGCAGGCGCCGGAGGTGTTGGGTGGCGACTGACGAGCCGGGGTATCCGTGCATCGCGCGGCGATGGACGGGGAGCGATGACGCGAGGTGCGTGCCCTGGCCTCGCGACGCCGCGTCCCCTGCTGCTCTTAGCAAGGAGCAGGGATTTTCATGTCCATCCTTGTGCCTGAGCCGTCCTCGGCACGTCCCGGCCGGAGAAGGCCGACGATGCGGCCGACAGCTCCTGAGGGGGCTGTGAGATCCTGGGACAGCACATGGCGGGCACATGGCAGGCAGACCCCGGCGAGCCGGACGTAGCCTGACAGCGTTTCCGCAGGTCAGGAGGGCTCGCCTAGTGGCCGATGGCGGCGGTCTTGAAAACCGCTAGGGGTGGCAACGCTCCTCGTGGGTTCGAATCCCACGCCCTCCGCTCTGACCAGCACCTTTGACCTGAATCCGCAGGTCATGGCTATTTTAGATCTTCTTTTTGTGATCTTTTTGTGGCTCGCGGCTGTCCGGCTGTGCCCGGCCGTGAGTGGTCATCTACGGCCGTCTGTGGGGAATATGTGGGGACGATCAAGAGGTGTCCCCAGGGTTCAGGACGGTGTCGATGCGGTCTCGGGAAGCTTGGTCCTGGCCGGCGAGGCACTTCGCGTAGACGTGCAGCAGGACCGCGACGGAGTGCCCGGCCCACTCGGCGACCTGGGTTGCGGGGACGCCCGCGTTCAGCCAGGTCGATACCGCAGCGTGACGTAGATCGTACGGCCGGCGTGCGAGTGGCGAGGCCAACTGTGCGGGAGTGAGAGCCTTCGCGCGCGCGGCACGCCAGACGTCGCCGTATCGGCTGTCCGGGACGGGGCCACCCTGAGCACCGCGGAACAGCCGGCCGTCCGGGGCGGTGCCGAACTCGGCCAGGTGATCCCGCAGGATCCGGACGAGGTGTGGAGCGCAGGGCACCGGCCGTGTCTCGTCCTTCGCCCGGTGTTTGAGCTGACGGGTTTCCCGCTCGCCGCTGTCGGTCCACTGGCCGCCCACCGTCGGCGTGGAGTTCGCGAGCGTCAGTGTCCCCCAGCCGCCGTTGGCGGGAAGGTCGAGATCGGCCTCACGGAGCGTGTTCACCTCGGCGGGTCGCATTCCCGCGTAGTACATGCAGGCGAAGAAGCCGACCAGCGGCCGGGAGATCCCGCCGACCGCGTCGAGCAGCGCCCGCGCTTGAGCGGGGTTCACGACCACCCGGCGATCGACCGTCTCGCCGACCTTCGGCGCGGTCCACTGGATGCGGGTCAGCGGGTTGACGTCGAGATGCCCCAGCTCGATGGCGTATTCGATCAAACTGAACAGCACTGCCCGTTTGCGGGCGATCGTGTTCGCTGCGGCCGGTGACCCGTCGAGCTTCACCGCCAGGGCATCGAGTGCCGCACGGGCATAGGTCGGATCCGCCAGAGCCGAGATCGGCACGGTGGACCGTTCGATCCAGCAAAGGGCGGCGGCCACATCGTCCGATGGAGCGTCGTCTCCGTCGGTCGATCGCGTGATGTTGAATGCCCAGCCGTACAGGGCGTCCCGGAGAATCCGCGGGTCGGGTGCGCCCCGCCGGGTGGCAAGGAAGGCGGGAGTGACGGTCGCGAGAGTATCCGCGACCGACCGGCGGGAGTTCGGCGCGAGCCCACGCCATTTCATCTCGGTGAATGCGCGGGCATGGCCGTACCAGCTCTGCTCATCCTTGCCGAGATCGAGCATGCTGACCGGAATCCCATCGGCGACGTCGAAGGGTTCGCCACGACGGGTCGCGCTGACCAGGCCGGAACGGAAGCTGTCCGCGAGAGCGGCCGTCTTGAAACTCCGGGAACGAGCTTTGCCCGCAACCGACCAGCGCACTTCATATGTGGTCCCGCGTTTTCCCGCGACTTTCCGGACGTTCCAGATACGGACGTCGTAGGTTGTCGGGCGGTCGATCCTGCCCGGCTGGCCGCTTCCCGCACGTCGGGGGTTCACGCGGCCTCCTCGCGGCCATCGAGCCACGCGGACAGATCGCTTCGCCTGATCCGGAGCTGGCCGTTCGGAAGTGTGAGGCAGCGAGGAGCGCGCCTCTTCGCCCGCCAGTCATAGAAGGTGGAGCGGGAGATCTTGAGTTCGTCGCACAGCTGGTCGAGCGTGAGCAGCTCCTCGCGTGCGGCCGGGACAAGGCGACGGGTCGGGCGCGGGGACATGTAGAATCCGCTCCTTCTGCCGATTCTTTGGGCGAGATATCCCGTCTCCTCTGGGCGCGAAAGGGTCTGCCGGGAAACCGGCCGCATCCAGGGCGCTACGCGTCACTGCGTGATCGGCTATGCCGACCCTGGACCCGTCCGGCCCCCCGGCAGGTCAGGCGCTTACCAGAGGAACGGAAGAAAAATGGGGGAGGAGCAAAGGACCGCGACGACCGGTCAGGACGGCCGGGTCTGCGCGGGAACCCTGCGGTACGAGGCGATGTCGGGCACCCAGCCACCGGCCGGACCCCCGTGGGACGGGCGGGTTGCCGGAAACGCCGTGCCGGGGATCGCCCGGAACACCAACACGACGTCGACGTCCCCGAGGGCTTCGACGAAGACCGCGTCGGTAGGGATCCGGACGGCGGTCCGGGCGAGGTCGAAGGGGTCGGCGCCCGGCTTGACGGTCATCTCGTAGTAGCCCTGGCCGGGGGTGTCGAGGCGGACGAACGGCTGTCCGTCGGAGGGGTCGCGCGGCGGGTCATAGACAGGCGGAATGATAGGGGTCACGGTCTGCGCTCCTTGTACGAGAAGGGGTGTGGATCGAGGTCCCGTCGTGGAGGGTGAGATCTCCCGACGGGACCGCCTTACTTAGCAGTCGCTAAGTCCTATTGAGTGTCTATGGCGGCTTAGCGACTGTCAAGTACGCTTCGGGAATGATGCGGGAACGACTCATGGGCACGGCAGAGATCGCCGCCCGTCTCGGTGTGAGCCGCGTCCGGGTCCACCAGATCGTCACCACTGACCCGTCATTCCCCGAACCACTCGACGAGATCAAAGCCGGAAAGATCTGGCGAGCCGACGACGTGGAACGCTGGATTGCCGAGCACCGCCCACCCCGTGACCCGGCTACCTGACCGCCGTTCACGCCGCATCCTGCTGTTCCAGCCCGCGCAGCCGATCGACGTAGGCGGTGAGCGCCGCCCGCGGTATCCGTCGCGACCGGTCGATCACCACAGAATCGATCAGTCCCGCCTTCATCAACTGATAGAGCTTCGCGCGGCTGACCCGCAGTTCAGCCGCCGCTTCAGCCGGGGTGAGAAGAAGCGTGTGCACAGTTCCTCCCTCCGATGATCGTTGAATCGAGACGTCAGGCCGCCCGGGGCATGCCGGGGTCGACTGCCGAAAACGGGCCGGGATGTCCGCGGGCCGCCCGTGCTGCCCGTGCTGCGTCCAACTGGGCGCGCCAGTGGTTACGGTCCGCGACCGCGCGCAGGAGAAGATGTTCCCGACGTGGGGCGGCCGGATCACCGGGCCGGAGCAGCTGCCAGACCACCCGGTCGGACGTGCCGCCCTGACCACCACGTGCCTCGTCGCCGGTGTAGCCGAGGACCGCGAGCTGTTCCCGAACCCACGTCTTGCGATCTTCCCGATGGTCGGCAAGGGTCTTACCCGACCACTTCCGGCTGACCAGCACGCGGCGGCCGCCGAAACCGAGGGTTTCCCGCCGGTGGGCCTTACCCCGGCACCGGCCTGGCAGCAACCCGGCCTTCGGGTTCTTCGGCTGCACCCCGTAACGCAGCCAGTTCGCACACGTCGGGGAGCACGGCTCGAACCGCAGAGCCTCGGCGAGCCGCTCGACATGCGCCCGCTGCGCGTCAGTGGCGACGTCGTGACAGGCGTCCAACGATTTGGTCAGGTACTTGGTCAGGTAGCCGATCAACCGGCCGGTGGTGCTGCTGTTGGCCGTCACCCCATCGGCGCGGACCTGCACCCCGAACCGCACCACATGGGCGGGTTCGGCATCCTCCCCGATCGCGTCCAGCGCCGCATCCCAGGTCGGCAGCGATGCCCCCGAGTCCGGGTCGCGGTAGTTGCCGGTCTGCTCGTCCCAGACCGGCAGCCGATCCGCGCTGTAAACCGGCTGGTCACACGCCGGCCACCACACCTGGTGGTAGGTCGCCGCCGCCACCCGGCGCAGCAGCACCCGGGGGATCGTCCCGCGCATCGCCGCATGCAGATGCGGCGCCAAGCGCCGTTGCGGTTCCAGGCAAGCGAAGTACTGGACGTCGTACCCCACCGCCCGGCGCAGGTTCTGCCAGAACCGATCCACCAGCTTGGGGAAGTGGATCGCGTCGCGGGCCGCCCGCCGGTAGTCGTAGCCCTCCGGATCGACCGGCGTGCCCTCCGAGGTGACCCGGCCGTAGCTGTCGCAGGTCAGCGTGAGGAACATCGACGGACGCCACACCATCCCGTCCGAGCCGGTGAACGTCCGCCCGACCGTGCGCCGGTCCACCGGCAGCCGGGGCAGGTCCGGGGCATCCTGACGCCGCCGCGTCGACCGGGTCCGCCGGGGCCGCTCCCGGCCGTCCGGCGCGGTCTTGCCCCGCACGCCGAGATCGGTCAACGCCGCGTCCACCTGCGAGATCAAATCGTCCACGTCGGCGACCTGCTCCACATCGTGGCCGGTCACCGCATCCGTCCGGACGGCTTCAAGGTCCGCCCGGAGCTGGACCAGTGTCTTCGCGTCGGCGGTCGGGGGGTCGGGGTCGGGGAGGGGTTCGTCGTCGAGATGCCAGCCGGCCTTGCACTGGGCCATCCGCAGTTTCCGTGCCCGCTCCGCACACGGCGGGCACTTCGATGCCAGGGTGGCCCCGCAGGGCACCGGGACGGTTTCCGTCTCCCCGGTGACCAGGTTGACTGTCCGCATCGCCAACGGACGGATACACACCCCGTTCTCGACCGCCACCGCCTCCAGAACATGGCGGGCCAGCGGCTGTCGCAGCCGCGCCGCCCGGGTTCCCGCCGTCGGTGGTGTGCTCGACTCGGTCATGCCGCGCGTTCCTCCTGCCCATGGTCATCGGGGTGGTCGGGTGGGGGTTCCCGGCAGCCGCACACCCGCCACCGCCCCGCCGGGATCTGGCAGCCGTCATCCGCCCAGTGCGCGACCCACAGATGCCGGCACCACCCACAAACCGGCAACATGACCACCGGGGCATAGCGGTCCGGTCCGGTCACGCGGCCCAGCCGTCGACATCCGGGGTCCACCCCTGTGCGAGATCGTCGAGGGTAAAGACCTCACCGGCCGGCGGGGCGAACCGCCGCGCCATCCGGGTGATCTCCGCATCGTCGATCCAGCAGGCCCGGACCCGGACCGGGTCGGCGTGGCCGTCGGCGAGCACGTAGCCGACCCCGGGCATGTCGTCGCTGATCTCGTCGGCGCGTGCCCCGCGGTCGCGGGCACCATCACCCAACACGAGGTCGACCTGGTCGGCGTCGGTCATCCGCAACGCGACCCGGACCGGGAACAGATCCCGAAACGGCAGCACCTCTTTACGCGGGTCCTGCACCGCCCCGATCACCACCACCCCAGGTGCCCGACCCTGGGACAGCAGCAGCGGCAGGGAGGCGGCGAGCTGCTTTTTCACCTCCCGGTCGGTCACATACGCCGTCAGCGAAGCAAGCTCATCAACGATGACCACGATCAACGGTTCACCGACAGTCGGGGTGTGCAACCGGGCCACCCCGCGCAGCCGGGCCGCCCGTTTCCGCATGACGGTGACCGCGTTGTCGAGGAGATCAGCGATGGACGCGGTGTCGGTCGCGAACCGGGTGAACATCGCCTGCCCGAACGCCAGCTCCATCCCCCCTTTCGGATCACAGACCCACAGTTCCACCAGCCCGGCATGCACGGCTGGGCCGAGGCCGCGGATCGTTGACCAGATGACCGAGCCCTTCCCCGACCCTGTCGCCCCCGCCACCAGCACATGCGCACCACGGACCGGCAGCCGCCACAGCTCGCCGTCTTCCCGGCGGCCCACCGGCAGCCCCGACAGATCCACCGGCGAGCCGTCGTCCTCCCCGCCGTCTCCGTCCGCATCCGGACCGTCCAGATCGACCGGTGGGACAGGGTCGGCGAGGGGATCGCGGCGGGTGAACTCCACCCAGACGAACCCCACCTTCCGATCCGGACGCACCCGGCAGGCGCGGGCGCGGAAGGCATGGCGCAGTGCTTCGGCCTGCTCCGCCCACAACGCCGGGGTCTGCCCGTAGAGCAGCTCCACCCGCAGCCGGTCCCCCCACCGGTCGCAGCGGACCTGACGAATCCGCGGGAACGTCTCGGCGAACGCCACCCGCTCGGCGTTCGATGTCGGCATCCGAATCGCCAGCCCGGTATGCACCATCACCGGCCGCCACCGCCACCGATACACGACGGCCAGCCGCCACCGCCCCCACACCCAGCGGACCAGCCAGCCAAACGACCGGCGATGGGCCAGCCGCCACACCGCTCCGACGACGGTCAGGACCAGCAGCGCGACCCCCAGCCCGGTCAGGCCGAACCGGTGGCGCACCACGAGCACGGCGAGCAGCAGACCGACCGGCACCGGATGCCGCACGAGAAAGACCAGCACGTGGGCGCATATCTTGCCGGCCAGCCCGACAAGCAGCATCCACAACGGCACATCCACTGTGGGATGCCGGGTTGGCAGCTCCGGAAACGGCCGGGAGCCGTTGATTTTGGCCATGACAGATCACACCCACCTTGCCTACGGACGAAAAGAAATAAGGGTCAACGGTCCGGGACGAACGGAGAAGAAGGAAACTCAGACAGCCGTCCCGGAACCCGCGACGAAAAGAAGCCGACTCAGGCCGCTCTGACCGGCCCGGTCTTTACCTCGCCGGCCACCCGGTCCAACACGAGCCGTTCACAGTCGATCAGATAGTCGTTGGCGGCCTGCACCAACGCGTGAGCGAAATCAATATGATCAGCGGTCATGATCCCATCCGCCGTGGAGAGAGACAGATGGGCACCGGGGGTGTTCAACGCGAGAATCGGCCGCTCATCCGGATAGGTGAGGCAACGCACCGACCAGTCCGACCCCACATGCAGGCCCACATGCCAGCTCGACCCAACCGTCACCCGCTCGCCGCCGCTACCCGCGGCGGACGTTCGCCCGGTCATGCCGCCGCCCGCCCGTCAGCGACCCGCCGGCCCGTAGCACCGACCGGCCGGAGGCCGGTCGCCCGCAACGCCAGCCCCTGCCGCGGCTTCGAGCCGTTCATGTTCACATACGGCGTCACCGTCAACCCATCGAACTCCACCGGCCGCAACACCGTCCCCGCCAACGGCTCCGGCGGCACCGGCTGCACCGCCGCGGCGATCTTCACCTTCACTTCCGCCGACCCAGCCCGCGCGTTCGGGTCGGCGTCCATCACCCGCACCGCCCACACCAACACACCGGTAATCTTGTCGCGTTCCTGCGCGTCGGCCACCCCCGCCTTGACCTTGTCGAAATCGTTGACCGGTTCCACACCGAGTACATACGCGCCGTGGGGAAACACATCCTCGAACCGCACGGGGATCCGCTGCGGTACCGCCATCGCCGCCCACCTCCGTAGGAATCAGGTCCGGATGTTGCCGGCATCTCGCCGTGCTCCGGACAGCTCCCACAGTGCGCTGCTCATGGAGCGCTCGCCAAGCGCTTTCCACTCGGTGTATACAGCCGCTGGATAATTTCCAGCATCACGACGTAGATCGGAATCGGAAGTACACCACACCATTATCTTTGCTGCATGACAAACAACGTTCCCGTGCACACCGCTCGCGGCCCGCGCCCCAACGAGGACTGGACCGCGGTCGCCGACACGGTCAACGCGCGCATGGCTCAGCAGCGGATCGGTCAGAAGGCGCTCGCCGACACCTCCGGGGTATCGGTGGCGACACTGCGCCGGATCCAGCACGGCGCCCACGGCCGCCGCGTCCAGAACACGACGCTCACGGCGATCGCCCGCGCCCTCGGCTGGCCCGACGACCACCTGATCCGCGTCCTCCAGGCAGGAGGCACCCCCACGAGCGTCGGTCAGCCCACCGAGCGGGAGATCCTCGCCGGTATCGACCGCATCGAACAGCGCCTGGACGACGTCTGCCGCCGCCTGGCCGCCGTCGAGAAACTCATCACCACGCAGGCAGCAAACAGGTAAGGAGCCAGCACCCCGACAACGGACGATTCCGCCCGTCGGGATCCTGACCCCTTGTATGTTCCCTGTGGTTTCCGCCGCGCGACGACCTCAGCCCGGTTTCGATGTCGTGCCGTCCGCCTCCCACGACGACGTCAGCTCACCGGCCGGCCGGAACACCAGCGTCACATCCACATCACCGAACGCCTCGGCGAACCCCACCCCATCCGGTAACGCCGCCCAGGCCCGCAGCACCTCCACCGGACGATCCGCCGGCCGAATCGTGATCGAACAGGTGTCCCCGTCGACGATGACCCGGGTGTCTGCCCCGCTGGTCATCGGCCGCCGGCCCGCCGCACCGACCGTGCCAACGCCGCCCCCAGCAGCACCCGCCCGGCCGCCGGCATCGTGACCGTGTCGACGAAGAAGAACAGCGGGCACACCTGATAGTCATGCCAGCCGCTCTCCACCGCGAACAGCTCCGCCGACGCAGGCGAATCAAACGTGATCGTGGTGTCGCGGACCCGCCGGTCGTCGCCCGGCTCGAAACGCACCACCCCGTAAAGGATCGGCAGCCGCTCGCCGTCGTCTCCGATGGTCGCTGGGCTTGTCGTGGGCTCTGTCGCTGACCGCATCCCATCCCGCTTTCGTCTCCGCTGGTTGGACACCGACCCAGCCCTATAGTGATCATTTCTTGGCATGGGCCAGACCGGCTCCCGGCCACGATTACGAGCCGGACGAACGGTGAAAAGGCCGCCAGCCGTATACATCCGGTGGTTAAACTGGCGGATGGTGCGCAGCATGAGACCGATTGCGCCCGACCATCCCGGCAGGAAGGCAGCCGTGACGTCCCGCAACCACGAGCTACCCGCTCCACCCGCCGACCTGTGGGACCGCCCGGACATGACCCAGGCCCTTGACCAGCGCGACATGGCCACGGTGTTGAAGACGTTCCAGAAATGGACCGGTGCCACCCAAGGGCAAATCGCTACCGCGTGTGGCATGCCCCAGTCGCATATCAGCGAGATCCGCAACGGCAAACGACAGGTGATAACGCTGGCCGTCTTCGAGCGGCTCGCGAACGGCCTGAACATCCCCCGCGCACGCCTCGGCCTGGATGACGAGAAAGCCCACCAGGAAAGCAGGACGACCACCACCGTCAGATCTGACGGATCCACCGCGAACACACCCGCACAGCCCACCCGCCGCACGGTGTCGCTCGGCCTCTCAGCAGCTATCGGTATCGAGATGCTCCCTGGTGAGCTGGTCACCGCGACCGCCCGGGAGTCCGCCGCGTTCGTGCGGCGGATCGGCGGCGCGACCGTGGACCCCCTCCTGATCGAACAGCTCGCCGACGACGTCGCCCGCCTGGCGGTCGAGGCGATCGCCACGCCACCCGAAGACATGCTGACCGAGGCCCACCACATGCGCACCCAGGTATTCGCCGCCCTGGACCAGGGATGCCGTCCCACCCAGATGCGCGACCTCTACCTGATCGGCGGCCAGCTCTCCGGCATCCTCGCCTACGCCGCCCTCGACCTCGACGAACCCCGCGCGGCCATGACCAACGCCCGAAGCGCGCTGATGTGCGCCGACATGGCCGGGCACACCGGCCTTGCCATCTGGGTCCGTGGCACCCAAAGCCTGATCGCCCGCTTCGCCACCCGCTACACCGACGCCCACCAGTACATCCGCGCCGGTATGGCGCTACACCCCACCGGCGCGGGGCTCGCGCGTCTGGCCAGCGGCGAAGCACAGTGCCTGGCCCACTTCGGGGACAGCACCGGTACCCGCGCCGCACTCACCACCGCGGTCAAGGCCATCGACAGCCCGGGCATCCCCGGTGACATCGACACCGGCCTGTTCACGTTCACCCGCGCGAAAACCCACTACTACGGCGCAAGTAGCCTCATCTGGTTCACCGACCGCGCTGACGCGGCAGCTGCGGAAGATGCCGCGACCACCGCCATCGACCTGTTCCAGACCGGACCGGCCGAGGAACGTTTCCTCACCGACGAGATCCTCGCTCACATCTACCTGGCGACCGCCCGGCTTCTCCTCGGCAATATCGACGGAGTCGTTGACGCCCTGCAACCGGTACTGACCATCCCGCGGGAGAACCGAGTGTCCTGGCACCGCCGCCGCCTCGACCGCATCGTCTCCATGCTCAACGCCCAGCGTTACCACAACGCCGGCAGCGCCGCTGATCTCCGTCACGAGATCGCCGCTTTCTGACCCTGGTCCGTTCGCCGCCACCGTAGTCCCCGGGCTGAGCGCTTACCAACCGCAGCCGAACCGCGCATCCAGCAGACAGGAACCGCTCACAGCAGGCATCGTGTGGGCAGGCATCCGGCTGGCAAGGAGGCGGTACGTGGTCACGGTACGGGCCCTCCGGGTATTCACCGATCATGCCGGTAGGTACGGTAACCCCCTCGGCATCATCGAGAACGCCCCGGTCACCGTCCCCGACCGTGACCGCCGGCAGGCCATCGCCGCCGCTCTCGGCTACAGCGAAACCGTGTTCATCGACGACCCCGACAAAGCCCTCATCGCGATCTACACCCCGCGTCGGGAACTTCCGTTCGCGGGACATCCCGCCGTCGGCGCCGCCTGGATGATCGCCCACCTCGCTGGAACCCACCCCGACGTTCTCCGGATGCCTGGAGGGGAAGCCGCAACCTGGACCGATCCGGACGGGGTGTGGGTCCGCGCCCCGCTCGCGATTACCCCGCCGTGGTGGCAGGAACGTCTCGCCAGCGCCGAGCAGGTCGACGCCCTCACCGGGCCGATCAATCCTGCCCAGGAGATGACCCAGGTCTGGGCGTGGCAGAACGAAACCGCCGGCACCGTCCGTGCCCGTACCTTCGCCGGTCGACTCGGCATTGTCGAGGACGAAGCCACTGGCTCAGCCTCCATGCGCCTGGCCGCCGCACTCGGACGCCGTCTCACCATCTGGCACGGCCAAGGTTCGATCATTCACGCCGAACCCGGACCCCCCGGCTACGCTGCCATCGGCGGGCACGTCACCGAAGACGACCCCCGCAGCATCTGATCCGACCAGCGGCGAACGACTCGTACCACAGCGAATAAGCCCGCAGACTGCCGAATTCTCCGTTTTAGGATCAAGCCGCGGCGCGTGCCGCGCGCCCGCAACCGGCTGCGCGTGGCCGTGGGCGGCCATGCTCGCCGGGCGCGTCGCAACCTACGCGCCGCCGTATGGTCCTCTGTTGCGGGCGTACGCTCGCAACGGACACAGGCCGAGTCTGTACGAGGAGCAATGGGTAGCCGGGAGACGCGTCGGCAGGCGATCGAATCGCTTATCGCCGAGAGTGAAAAGCTCGAAAAGCTATTCCTGGAGTGGCAGGAAGGCGATGAACCATCACCAGACGAGATTAGCAAAGGTCGACGCGAATACATGTCCTGGTATACGCGCGCCCGGCCTTTTGTACCTGACTCCGACCGTGCCAAGTTCGAGAACATGTACGAAGGTGGCGCATTGATCGCGCGAGTTAAAGGATTTCTTGCGGATCCGCGAAAAGAGTACCAGCTCTACAATCCGGAGCAGCCGAACACGCTTCCCCGCTGGCAGGTAACATTCGACAGCTTCCCGCGAAAGGGGATGGTCGAACAGCGAGATGTTCTTGAACGAACTCTCCATGAGGGTGACGCGATTGAGCCGGTCTTGAGTGACCTAGCCGAGATTTTTCGGCGCCTGCCAGCATTTATCGATGTGCTCGGCTCCGCGGACAATGAGCGAGTGCCGCAGCCGACCCTCACCAACGAAGCGGATCTGCAAGACCTGACTCACGCCATCCTGCGTCTTCACTACGATGATGTGCGACCAGAAGATCCAGTCCCCAAGAGAGCTGGGCGAGCGTCAAGGGTAGATTTTCTTCTTCGGGAAGCAGGCGTACTTGTGGAGACAAAGTTTACCCGACCAGATTTGCGGGATAAGAAAGTCTGCGATGAGCTCCTGCATGACATGGGGCGCTACCCGCGTCATCCGGACTGTGAGGCAATCTTCGCTGCAATCTATGATCCAGGTCGCTACATCGTCAATCCGGCCATGATTGAGAAAGACCTACCGCAATCATCTGTTCTGCCATTTCGAGCTGTGATTGTACGCTAACTTAACTTGATCTCAAAGGGTCAGTGCACCGTCCGCATCGTGCTGGGAGCAGGGGCTCGGCAAGGTTGATCGCGATTGGGCAGGCTCCTGTCCTGCCCCAACAGCCCGATTCGAACTCTGCCTCAGGGTCCCGACGCGAGGCGGGCGGTGCGCTGACCGCTGGAAACCGCCCAAGGCGACACATTTGTCGCCAGCAAATCGTTGAATGCTTCAAGCGGCGTTTGCCAGTTCAACGCCTCGCACTGGCCCATCCACCATCCATTCTCTCGACGCTACTGGTATAATCTCATCGGAGCGTCGCTACGACCATTTGACCCCGCCCAGAATCAACTACCTCAAGAAGAGCCGCACCTGCGGGGTTTGCGTTTACGTCGCCGGTTGGCCCAGTATTGGAGCAGGGTAGAAGTCATCAGGTGAGCGCATGCCCGGGACCAGGGCGTCTGCTTGACTAGGCCGACCAACTCCTCCACCAGGTCGGTTAGGAGACCTTATGGCGGTGGGTTTGTCGATCAAGCCCAGGGGCTTCCTGTCCGGGTGGCGGTTGTTGCTGTTGGTGTTCCCCCTTACACGACCTGGAAGTCAATCGTCTTCTGTCCCTTGGCAGCCCCGCTGGTGGCTACTGCCTTGAAGTGATAGGAGCCAGGCCCTAGTTCAAATATGTCAGCAGGGGTGGTCCATTGGCAGTCGCCCGAGTATGTTCTGGTTTCGCTACCCGAGAGCGAGAGCGTCAAATAGCAATCCTTCAAGAGTCGCTCGCCCGTGGAGTCGGTCACCTCAGCATGCCATGAGAAGTGCATGGGATTCGTGAATACGTTGGGGGCAGTTTTGGGGCTCGTCATGCTTATCTTGAGGTCGATGTATAACTGGCGGACTGGTGCTGTTGGCTGGGCTGGTGACTGCTGTTCGATGGTGGTGGGAACTTCGGGACCGGAGGGGATCGCGACAGGGGCCTGCCGAGAGGAGGACTGTCGCGACACTGAGGGAGTCTGCGAAGTAACTGAGGGTCCTGTCAATTCGGTAGTAGCCGGAGCCGATACAGAAGGCGAACTCCCTATGCTGTTGTTGGCACCAGACCGCGCGGCGTAGGTTGTGGCACCAGCCGTAATCAGCGCGGCAACTATTGTTGCCGTAACTGTCAGCATCGTGTTGGTGCTAGGCATTGGGTGCAGTTCCTTTGGAGGGAGGCAAATTTATGCGAAGAGTAGTAGATTGACTATATATTGTAGTAACAGGATGCCCTCCAAGTGGGACGCTGTCGTCGTTTTCTAGATCATCGGGATATCGACTGATGCTTGGGACCCTGCGTGCAACCGCATCCGTAGATCCGTTCCGCCTCATCGTCGTGCGCGCGGTCCGGGAACGGTGATAGGGCGGAGCGGATCAACCTGTAACAAGATCATCGGCTTCAATATTGACCAAATTTCACCCGGAGTAATGTCTCTACTACTCAAAGTATGATCAAAGTCCCTCCAAAGGAACTACACCCCTAGGCATTAGCTCCCGCGCCACGAACCGCCCCGGCAGCCCCGGCAGCACATCCAGCGAGGGCCGCAGCCGGGCGGGGCGCGGACCCGCCGCCCCGGGGAATGCCACCCGCCCCGACACCCCCGCCCGCCCGGCAGAAACGACGGCCTCACCGCAGGCTTACCACCCCGACCACCCTGACCGGCCGCAGACCGGGCCGCACCCACGACCACCCCCTGCGCGTCGCTCTCCGCGAGCCCGAACAGGTCACCCGAGACGACCTGCGCCAGCAGGCCCGGCCGCGGACAGTCCTCGACCCGGAAGGGCACCAGCTTCCGATCCGTACCGTCCGGGTCCTTCTCCCATGCGGCCTGCCACTCGGCCCGGCAGTACCGCGACTGCGCATACGCCCTGGACAGGACCGCGACCGTTCGCCGCGACCGCGACACGCCGTCGTCCATCCCGCGCACCCAGTTCGAGCCCGTGCCGAAATCCCATGCCTGCACCAGGACCCGGAAACCGTCCTCCTCCAACACCCACGCGATCCATTCCGCCCACCCGCGATCAGCCTGTGTGTACGAGACGAAGAAGTCCCAGCCGTCCGCCGCATCCCCATGACCCACCGCATCAGCATCCCACCCCAGCTCATACAGGCCTGAAGCCGCTCACAGCCGGCACCATGACACCGTGGGGAATCCATGGGGACACCGTGACCAGGGCACGCACGAACATCGGGACCGTCCTGGTCAGCAGCCCCGAGGCCGCAGACGCGTACGGGTCTTGAAAACCGCTAGGGGTGGCAACGCTCCTCGTGGGTTCGAATCCCACGCCCTCCGCTCTGACCAGCGCAAACAGGCTCGGAGCTGGGACGATGCACCCGCCTCGTGCCAACCCGACGGCTCGTACCAAGTCCTGTGGTGTCCCACCGGATCCGGCTGTCTCTCGCCGTTTACGGGCGGATAGCGGGCAGATCTTGAACGCTTCCCGCTTGCTTTTTCGATCTTTGTCGTGTGCAGTCGGGTCCGGTTCGTCCACTGACGTCAGTGCTCGTCCGTACAGTCGGGTTGGCCTGAGCGCCGGTTCCGCCGACGTCCGCCGGCGCGGCTACACGGTTGGCTACATCCGTCGGTACCTCGACAGGATGGACTGACCTGCGGATTATGGAATCTTCCGTGTTCGTCTATGTATGTCCGTCGGTGTAGGTCGCACAGCCGGCAATGTACATGGCTGCCGTCACATGTCCTGAGCTGAGCTGATCCTCTCCGTCGGTCGGGCAAGCTGTGCCCTACCCCGGGTTCCCCCGGCCGGACAACGGCCGCCGTCGTGGCGGTACCGGGCTGGGTGCCGTGCGGCCGTTGCCCGGCCGGGGGGTTCTGGGGTAGCCCTTCGGGTGCTCGACCGGCGGAGAGGATCAGCGGACTGTCGCCCCTTCTCCTTACTCTCCAGAGGAAGGGCCGGGGGCGCGGGGGCGGAGCCCCCGCATGTGTGAAACTCGCGCCGGATCTGCCCAACCTTTTGATCCGTAGCCCTCGGCGCACCATCCATGAACGTCCACCGACGTCCACCGACGTCCATCGGTGCAGGTCGCGGGCTCGGTGATGTCTACTGACGTCCACGGGTGTCCACCCCGGTTGCAGTACGACTGCAGTACGCCATTTCACCGAGTTGTGGTTACAGAAAGTCCTTGAACGATCAAATATCAAAAAGCCGCAGCCTTCGCGGCGTGCCGTGGCGAGCGAAGCGTAACTGGCCCTGGCTCGTCCACGCACCTCCTCTTCATGATCTGAAGGTCTAGACATCCTGCGTAGGCAACGGAACTTCTCGAACAGAAGTCAGATGAGCGCGCATCGTGTCCGTCTCGACGATCTAGCTAGAGAGCAGGAGGCCGCCTGTGGTCGTCGACCAAGAGCCGACGACCAAGAGCTCGCCAGAGTCGGATCGTATGTGCTTGCGGAGAGGCTATAGGATCTATATCCGATAGGGACCGAGATCTACCAGGGGGAGGTGCTGTCATGTCCATAAAGACCGCCTCGTCACCCAAAGTGAGGAAAAGATCTCCTAGAGTATCTGGCTTGGCTGTTTGGGTTTCGATCTCGGGTGGCTGGCCTCAGCCTCAGAGCCACTCCGGACACCGCAGGTGAGCCCGGCTGCCGGAAAGGATACGAAGAGGCTCGACAGCCCTGCGATCGTCCCTTTCCTTAAGTGGCCAGGTGGGAAAAGATGGCTCGTCGCGTCGCACCCCGAACTCTTTGCGATCAAGCATCGCCGCTACATCGAGCCATTTCTTGGCGCAGGATCAGTATTTTTTCATATAAAACCAGAGTGCGCCCTACTGGCCGACATTAATATCGATGTGATCACGGCTTTCAAGGGCATTAAAATGCACGCCGAAGACGTTACTTTACTCCTTGAAGAGTATCATCATAAGCACTGTAACGACCACTACTATAAAGTTCGCGATGATCCGATTCCTGAATCTCTAGCAGCTCAGGCGGCGCGGCTAATTTACTTGAATCGAACTTGCTTTAATGGTATTTATCGAGTCAATCGTCAAGGGCGCTTCAACGTCCCAATTGGAACGCGCACGAACGTCGTTCTTGATACTGACAATTTTACTGCAGTGTCTCGAATGCTACAGAAAGCCGAACTTCGTAATAGCGATTTTGAATCGATCATAGATGAAGCCGAAGAGGGGGATCTAGTTTTTCTTGATCCACCCTACACGGTTCGCCACAACAAAAACGGGTTTATAAAATATAACGAAACCCTCTTTTCTTGGGATGATCAGGACAGGTTGGCGAAAGCAGCGACTCGTGCGGCCGAACGGGGGGCACAAATTGTCGTCACGAACGCATCACACAGCACAATCGTACAGCTATATGGTGCGGGCCGCTTTAAATTTCAGACAGTCAGCCGGTTTTCGCCAATATCAGCTACTGCTAAAAGTCGTAGGCAGTTCGAAGAATTGGTGATTATCAGCAAGCGTCGGAGGCGGCCCAGTGGAAGCAAGTGATTTCTTCAGCAGGCTAGAATACCAGGACAGCCCTCTCGCTGTACTTACTGACTTCATTCAAGCAGAAGATCGTTTCGAAAAAGCGCAGCAGATCGACAAGATGCGCTTTGTAGGTTATGTGCTCGACGTAGGCTACGATACTGCCACGATCATAACGTCAGACCCTTATAAGGTCGCCGTCGGCGGGATTCCTCGGGGTTCATTTCTTATCCTGGCTCCTAGTAACATTCACGGTCTCCCCCCTCACTTCACATTGTTGAGGGTGAGTGAAGCGGCTCAAACTCCTCTTTCTGGCCAGGTGCAGCAAACGTACTTTGAGCTGCACAAAAAATCAATGCCAGAGCTTGACGTGTGGACCCAAAGCGAATTGCAATGGGGCGCTCTGAAATGTGCGGTACTTGGGATGTTCTATCCAGATCCAGAAGATCGTAATAAAATTGCTTTTTCTGGCGACGTTAATTCGATCGTAAGTGCTCACCGTTATCGCGTCTACTCTCCAAACGATGCCCTTCTAGACATTATCGTCAATGGTCTTGTTCGCCCGAAGACAGGAGAAGCTATCGCTATCGGTGCGCTAAGACCCACCGAAAATAGGCTGTCTGCCATCCTGAATGCAGGTTCTGGTAACGCGATAGCTACCACAGTAAGAGTCTCGGTGGACGACTTCAAGGGCGCCAGGACCGCGATGTTCGGGAAGACTCGCTTGGGTAAGTCCAACGTAGTGAAGCTTTTGGCCCAGGCTGTCATCGACGCTACGCGCTCCGATGGGGCGGTCGGGCAGCTCATCTTTGATATTAATGGTGAGTATGCAAACGATAATTCCCAGGGCGGTTCAAAGTCGACGTCGATCCGCAGCGCGAACGAAGATATCTGCGACGTATACGCATTGACTTCTCGCCCAAAAACACCTTCGAAGCCGTTGCGGATTAATTTTTATGAACAACCCGCATCGGGAATCGAAATACTCGCCGAAATGCTTCTTCAGGACAACAAAAAATCGGACTACATTGAAGGGTTCGCCAGCGTAAAACTTCTGAATATCGATGAGATCGATGAGTTCGCAAATAGCAACGATTATAGTTCTCGCACGAAATTTCTACGTCGTGTTCAAACATACTGGGCTATCCTGCACGCGGCTGGCTTCTCCGCAAACGAAGCCAAGTTGCGCAGGCGAATCAGCATGCGAGGGGGATCGGGTGCATTCGACCCGCACTACAGAAAAGAGCTGAGAACGGCGGTCTACGGTGTGGGAAAAGAGCCGAATCCGCCCACTAGCTTGGCTGCTCTGCAAAGCGAACTCCTCGCCGTCATCAAGTTTGCCCGAGAAAATTCTGATCATCAACAGGTAAAGAATTCATTTGAACCGGACGATCACGCTCTTTTCGGGCTTCTCGCTCCGAAGTCGCAGAGCGCCACGGGGCCGACAGTCCTAAACCGATACCGTGGTTATCACAATGATGCCGCAACAGACTTCATTCAAGAGATTCTTTCTGCCCTCGATTCTGGGCGCACTGTAATCCTCGATCTCGGTAATGCCAGCGACAGGATCCGCTCATTTTTTGCTGACATGTTGTCGCGTCACGTATTCTCTCACCAAGAGGAAAAGTTCACTTCGGACTCGTTGGGGAGTCACTTCGTTCACCTGTATTTCGAAGAGGCGCACAATCTATTTCCGGTTGGAGTCAAAGATCTAACGGGAGTTTATGCGCGTTTTGCCAAGGAAGGTGCGAAGTTTCATATCGGCATGACTTATTCAACACAATCCCCTTCGACGATCTACGGCGAATTATTGACGCAGACAGAGAACTTCTTTGTCGGCCATCTGTCCTCCTCCGATGAGACGAAAACCCTAACACGACTGCAGCGTGCTTTTGCGGGCGTTGAGGATGAAATAATGAGGACGCGCACCCCTGGATTTATGAGAATGCTGACAAAATCCCACAGGTTCGTCATCCCTGTGCAGGCGCGGCTATTCGAAGCGGGCACCGGAGGCTGATTATGCCGTATCAGGGCGGACAGCGCTTGACTTCTACCGAGCAGGCGAGCAAGTTGGGACACCTGGAGGTTGTAAAAAGTCAATTCGTGAAGAATCTAATTGATCAATTTGAGTACCCGGGAGGTTCATCAGAGGAACCGGGTATAGATCTATGGCAAGAGCTCGGTACCGACGGGATCGACCCTCTCAAGACTGTTATCGCGGTCGATGGATCGATGCAAGTTGTTCGTTCGGATGGCTACCCCGCCCGCTCGATGGCCTTTGTAAAGACAGCGCTGGTGAGAATCGACCGGCGCCAGCTCGACAAGATCGACCCAGAGATGCCACACCCGGTTCAGATGAAAGCGCTAATGGCCGAGTCTGCGCTGCAAACATCAACTGTGCTACCGCTCCGAAACATTCGCGTTCCTGGTATCTCGAATTATGACCTTGTTCGTAACATAGTCCGCGATTCTTTTATGATGGAGATTGGCGGCCTGGTTTACGAGACGCTCAAATGGATTGCGTATCGTAAATGGGCCCCTGAGCTTAGATCAAAATCGCCGGAGTTTCGGTGTCCAAGCTGTCCCGAGGATACTGCGGGACT
>NZ_CAKJTO010000023.1:51003-53386 GCF_917627405.1 Protofrankia sp. Cj5 | reverse complement strand
ATGGGGATCGGCCAGCGGCGCCCACGCCCCACCCGGGGTACCCAGACCAATCAGATCCCCATCCGGATCCTGGGCATACGTCGACGCCCCGTCCGCCACCGGCTCCTTCTCCACCCCCGCATAACCCAGCGTGATACTGTTACGGACCGCGAGCCGATCAAGGCCGTCATACCCATACGTCGTCGTCCCCGACGTACTGTCCGACACCAGCCGATCAAACCCGTCGAACGTCGTGGTCGCGGTAGTGCCGCCGGCGGTCCGGGTCGCCCGCGTCCCCCGCGCCGTATACGTATACGTCGCGGTCCCATCGGAGGTCAGCCGGTTCCGCTCATCAAAGCTGGCGGCGGCACCGCCGGCTGACGTCCGGTTGCCCGCCCCATCCCAGCCGTAGCTCGTCGTGACGTTCGCCGGATTCGTCCACGACGTCAACCGGTCCGCCCGGTCATAGCCGAAGCTCTGACTCCCCGACCCCGCCGCGCTCCCCGAGCCGACCTGAATCAACCCCTCGGAGCCAGTCCCAGCGCAGCGCGACGGTGGCACAGAGCAGAAGAGTCAGTAGTTTTTATAAAATATTACCTCGAAAAGTCAGTACAAGATCACATCCATTAATCCACCACGAGGGCCGCTCGATTGCGGTCAATCAACGATATTCGCTCCCATCCGCTGACGCGAATAACTGATAACCTCTTCCACGGTTTCCAGATCCATTTCTTGAAAAAGAATTAAATAGAGCGGCACGGAGCCGTACGAACCAAATTGGGTCACGGCAGCGACGAGTGGCGCACCACCTTGATGCGGGTCGCGAAACTCTAACGACTCCGAGTCCTCGACTATATTAGAAGCAGACGTAACTTCAAACGTCCGACCCCTGAACACCACCATATTCACGTTACAAACCCCACAAACTGACCTGATTGAGTGTAGCGAATTCCAATACCAATTGGCAACCGAAACGCAATAAGATTATCCCACTGCCCATTCAGGTTACGACCATACTCGATAGTAACACGAGTTTCTGGATTTGTCAGTACATTGCGTACAAATTGTAACGCCGAGTTACTATATCCGGCGGGGTTTCCTACTTCAGGCGCCAGATCCCTCCACGCTGGAGCCTCGTCCGGACGACCAAGCTTCTTCTGAAGGGCTCTACCAGCAGCCGTTAGTCCGTCTTTTCCTTCAGTATTTGCTGCAGCAATAAGGTCATCAATATTATTTTGTGAGATGTCACCGTCGTCGTTGGGGTTGGTGGGCGAGTCGGGGAAGGTCGGTGGGGCGGGGGGCTTGCCGTCACCGGGGGGGGCGGCCTGCACCACCGGCGGCAGCCGGATCAGGGTCGGGCTCGTCCGGCACACAGGTAGCCGCCAACGGCAACGAACCCTCCGCCAACCCACAACCACCATCCGTACCCTGCCCAGACGCCCCATCCCCCGACGGCAACGAATCCGCACACGTCCCCGGCACACACTCCTGTGGCACATACTGCTCACCCGCAGCCGACCAACCATCCGGCGGCGCAATAGTCGACGGCCCCGACCACGCCGGCCCCGCCGGCGGCACCGGCTTCACCCGCGGAGCCGGCAACGCCGGAACCGGCAGCCGCGACCGCACCTGCGACCGCACCTGCGGCGACCGACCCGCCATCGACGAAACCCGACCATCCACCCGCGACGACGAACCCCCGCCACCCCCACCAGCTACCAGCCCGACACCCGAAGCAACAGGAACACCCACATACGGCGAAAACCCAGCCGGCACAAGACCCGGAATATATAGATCAACCCCGCTGACAGTCGTCGCCGACGCCACCGCTCCCGCAGCAGCCGACCGGTCCGTCCTATCTCTCATACTCTGATACAGCTCGTGACCGTAATACAGCGTGGCTCCCCCGACGACTACTATCGCAGTCGCCGCCGCGACCGGCGGCAAAATCTCCGCCAGCGGCACTAACAACAGGGCCAACGGACTATGACCAGACGGATCGTTGAACACCAACGGGTTCGCGTCCGCATACAGATACCGGCTACCACCAGCCGACCCCGACACCGGCAAATCAATACTGTCGCGGGACACAAACCCACCGGTATCCGGGGTATACCAGCGCGCCTCCGCCGACACCTTCGCCGTCACCGGGTCCGTCCACGACCCCTGGAAACCCACCCGGACGTTCGCACTGCCCGCGCTCGTCGTCACCCCGAACGGATCGAACACCTTCTGATCGGTCAACCCGGTGCCGCTGGTCGGGAACGCCGCGACCACATCCCCGTGGGTGTCGGTTAGCGGCGTCCACGCCCCACCCGGCGTCCCCAACCCGACCAGATCCCCGTCCGGGTCCCGGGCATACGTCGACGTCCCATCGGCGACCGGTTCCTTTTCCACCCCCGCA
>NZ_CAKJTO010000023.1:49493-50500 GCF_917627405.1 Protofrankia sp. Cj5 | reverse complement strand
TATACGTGAACGTCGTCGTCCCATCGGTGAGCAGCTGGTTCCGCTCATCGAAGCTCGCCGCCGTGCCGTTCACCGACGTGCGGTTCCCCGCCCCATCCCAGCCGTACGTCGTCGTCGCCCCACCGGTGTTCGTCCACGACACCAGCCGATCCGCCCGGTCGTAGCCGTAACTCTGACTCCCCGACCCGGCGAGCGCCGCCGGGGCCAGCGTCTCGGTCAACCGGTTGTCGTTGGCGTCATAGCCGTAGGTCGCCGCCCGCAACGTCCCGCCGGGGCCGGTCAACGTGTCCGCGGTGGTCCGGCCCAGGCTGTCGTAGCCGAAGCTGCGGACCGCCCCACCCAACGCGTAGGTCACCGACGTCAACTGCCGGGCATCGTCGTAGGCCAACGACCGCGTCCCACCCGTGACCGCCCCCGCCGTCGAAGTCAGATCGTCGCGGCAGAAGTCTCCACTGAACGCGGGGTGGTTCAGTCGATTCAGATCATCTGAAAATGATCAGATTGCAGTCCCACTTGACCGCAACAGGCGATGAATGCAACCTGGGCTTATGCGCCAACGCGAAGTACGTGCTCTCTTCAACACGGACACTATCACCGTCTACCAAGCGTACTCCCACGAGATCGCCGATCGCGCACTCGAAGCAGGCATCTTCGTACCACCGTTCAAACCAGGGAGAATGACTTGGATCAAACCATCATTTCTGTGGATGATGCACCGGTCAGGGTGGGCTACCAAACCGAACCAAGAACGAATCTTGGCAATTGAAATCAGTCGCGAGGGATTTATGTGGTCATTAACACACTCCTGCCTGAGCTCCTACGCCGCGAATCTATTTCCTAGCTATGAGACATGGCGTTCGCAGTTGACTGCTGCCCCTGTACGGATTCAGTGGGATCCAGACAGAGACCTCCACATGCGACCTCAGTCAGAACGATCTATTCAGATCGGTCTCGGTATAGAAGCCAGTCGGCTCTATGTGAATAATTGGATTAATAGAATCCGCGAT
>NZ_CAKJTO010000023.1:48431-49073 GCF_917627405.1 Protofrankia sp. Cj5 | reverse complement strand
GTCACCCATCTTGCCCATAATATTCATGCACTGCTCCGCATCGAGAATGCTGAAGCAGCACGAAAGATGATCCCCATTGAACGGAGCTATCCGCTAACATCCGACCTTGCCCGTCGCATCGGAGCGAACACACCGACGGATATCTTCTACCCGTAGTAGACACCCCGAGGGAAGCTGAAAATTAGTTGTCAAACGGAGCCTCCAGGTGTGCAAGGAGCGCTATTCAGAAGCCATAATCCATCCGCGCGGAAGGAATCTCAAGAAAACCACCGCGCGTATTTCGCCGGGTAACACCTAGAAGTAGGCGCCCGAAGGGTGGATCCGTACCACCCGGAATCTCTTCTCGGACGATTGAACATGAGAACGACAAGCCGTCTCCACGGACACCCATCAAATGGAAGCCCTCCGCGTGTCGCGTAAAAGCACCGGCCCCGCTTTGGAAAGATTGGAGTTACCACACAACAAAACTTCCCGAGAAACGAGAACCGGTACGCTACAAGTCTACCGCAGGGCTTACCGCTGGCGCGATCGACGAGATCGTGTGCCGGATCGAGGAGATCCTCGACGGCCGGAAGGCGGCCGGCCGTCCTCCGCTCATGGACCTCGCGAAGCAGGTGGCGATGCTGCTCGTCCTGCTCCGTC
>NZ_CAKJTO010000023.1:45339-47995 GCF_917627405.1 Protofrankia sp. Cj5 | reverse complement strand
AAAACCTGCCCCAGACGGTGGTCGCCGACCTGTTCGACGTCAGCCAGCCGACCGTCTCCCGCACCTACCGCCGGCTGATGCCCCTACTCGACCAAGTCCTCTGCCCGCACCAACCCGCGTTCACCGACGTCCTGGCCAACCGCGAGACACTCGTCGACGGCACCGACGTCCCCACCGGCAACAGAACCGGCGCCAAGCAGAACTACTCCGGCAAACGCCACCGGCAGGGACTGAACATCCAGGTCGCCGCCGCCACCGACGACACCCTGCTGGCCGTCTCCGACCCCGTACCCGGCGCCCGGCACGACCGACGGGCCATCACCGAATGCGGCTGGGAAGAACTTCTCGACACCACGACCTGGACCGCCGACCCCGGCTACCAGGGAACGACCGCCACCACACCCAAGAAGAAGACCAAAAACCATGAACTCACCGACTATGAGAAAGCCGTCAACAAGACGATCTCAGCCCGCCGATCAGCCGTTGAAAGATGCATAGCCCACCTGAAGAACTGGAAAATCCTCGCCACCGGCTACCGAGGCCGCCTGTCCGAACTCCCCAACGTCATCCGGATCATCGTCCGGCTCGAGTTCTACCGGCTGGGATGGTGACCTTATGAATAACGCTCAAGCTGGCGTGCTGCGGCCTCACGAATAGCCTCTGGCCCGACAGACGCCACGTCCCGTAAGGCACTGATAGCATCAGCTGACCCAATCGAGCCCAACGCGTTGACGCATTTTATCGCCAAATGGTAGAATTCATCCCATTCTGGCCACCATAGTAGAGTATCGGCCAGACACCTAACCGAGGCAGGATCGCTAATGATATCCAATGCCTCCACGATGTCCTCGTTGTTAACCTCCTCCGACCGCAATGCCAAGACATCGCACAGCACACGGGTCGCCATGCGCGATGGATGCCGAGTCACAGCCAAGACATAGCGTTCGAACTGCCTCCAATCCTCCGCCTCGTGGGCACGGATCAACCCATTGCGTATACAATCATCAACATCGGTCAGTGCGTCAATGCGCTCGAGAAATGCCGTCCGGTCGACAAGAAAAATATTTACCTCAAGAAGCCGCCGAAGCTCCTTACATGTCTCGTGCGTCATGGCTCAATAGTACTGAGGCCAAGAATTCGACTATTGAAGATGCTTGCAGAACCCGATCGTAAACCGTAGGTGATTGCGTTGAGTTCACCTTTGACGTGAACAACATTTTTCATACCCTTTCCAATCAATGGAAGATCATCAAGTCCGGCATCCACCAGCTGCTTACTTAGTGGGTCTCGGGCACCCGCGGCTAACAGCGCATCTCGCGTGCCAACCTGCATATCAAACCTCACAAATATTTCGTACAGATCTGGATGACGAGCGGCCAACTGCTGAACATACTCAAGATCCTGTGTTACGAAAGACTCACCCCGTGGTGACAATCCGCCAGAACTCCGAAGTGCTGCATACTCGCCCTTCGACATGGCTCGGTAGAACGTCTCTACTCTACCGTTTGCGTCCTCAGTATGCCTACTTGGATCATCGTCGTCGGGGTGGCCGGATGGGGCGGGAGGGTTGCCGTCACCGGGGGGGCGGCCTGCACCACCAGCGGCAGCCGGATCAGGGTCGGGCTCGTCCGGCCGGCACGTCGTCGCCAACGGCAACGAACCCTCCGCCAACCCACAACCACCATCCGTACCCTGCCCGGCGGCACCGTCCCCCGACGGCAACGAATCCGCACACGTCCCCGGCACACAGTCCTCCGGGACGTACGGCGCACCGTCCGGCGACCAGCCATCAGGCCACTCGATATTCGGCGCCGGCGACACGACCGTTCCCGCCGGCGGCACCGGCTTCACCCGCGGAGCCGGCAACGGCGGAATCCGGGTGTCCCGCTTCAGCGGCGGCGTCGACTGTGTCCGTATCGACGTCCGTGTCTGGGTCCGTGTCTGCGACGGCCCCCTGCCGGTACCACCAGCCACCGGCCCACCATCCGGAGCCGGAAAAATATCCGGATCTATTGCAATATCCGGAAACCAATAATAGTCAAGCAAACCGTCGGATGGCGCAGAAGTCGGCTGCGGCGCGGGCCTCGGTGCAGGCCTCGGCTCGTCATGGAACAAGCTGTAGAAGACGTAACCTGCTGCTATACCAACCTCAATAATAGTGCCAACAGCGGCTCCAGCTGCGCAGCCCTCCGGCCCGACCGGAGCGCCGACCGCACACCCGACAACCGTTCCCTGGAGATGCCCGGACAGATCGTTGGCGGCCAGCGGGTTCGCGTTCGCGTACAGATACCGGTTGACCCCCGCCGACCCCGACAGCGGCAGATCAACACTGTCGCGGGAGATGAACCGGCCGATACTCGGGGTGTACCAGCGGGCCTGCGCACTCACCTTCGCCGTCGTCGGATCCGTCCACGACCCCTGGAAGCCGACCCGCACATTCGCGCTACCCGCCGTCGTCGGAACCCCGAACGGATCGAACACCTTCTGATCGGTCAACCCCGCACCGTTCGTGGTGAACGCCGCCACCACATCCCCGTGGGTGTCGGTCAGCGGCGCCCACGCCCCACCCGGCGTCCCCAACCCGACCAGATCCCCGTCCGGGTCCCGGGCATACGTCGACGTCCCATCGGCGACCGGTTCCTTTTCCACCCCTGCG
>NZ_CAKJTO010000023.1:0-45158 GCF_917627405.1 Protofrankia sp. Cj5 | reverse complement strand
AATACGTATACGTCGCGGTCCCATCGGAGGTCAGCCGGTTCCGCTCATCGAACGTCGCCGCAGCGCCGCCCACCGCAGTGCGGTTGCCCGCCGCGTCCCAGCCATAGCTCGTCGTCGTCCCGGCCGGATTCGTCCACGACGTCAGCCGATCCGCCCGATCATAGGCGTAGCTCTGACTCCCCGACCCCGCCAGCGCCGCCGGACTCAACGTTTCAGCCAGCCGATTGTCGTTGCCGTCATAGCTGTACGTCGCCGCCCGCAACGTCCCGCCCGGCCCGGTCAGGGTGTCCGAGGTGGTCCGACCCAGCTGGTCATAACCGAACGACCGGACCGCCCCACCACTGGCGTAGGTCACCGAGGTCAGCTGACGGGCATCGTCATAGCCCAATGTCCGGGTCCCACCCGTGACAGCACCCGACGTCGAGATCAGATCATCCCGGGCGTTGTACCCGAACGACGACGTCCCCGCCCCGTCGGTCCGCGAGTTCATCCGGCCACTCGCGTCATAACCGAACGACGACGACCCGGCCGGGCCGGTGCTCCCGATCGGCAGATCCCGATCGTTATACGTCAACGACTGCGTGCCCGACGGATGGTTCACCGACGTGACCCGGCCAATCAGGTCATACCCCAGGGTCCGCGACGCCGATGCCGCCCCACCCCCCGAGCCGGACTCCGCGGTCAACCGGCCTAACGCGTCGAAGGTGCGCGCCCGGGTCACCCCACCCGGCTCAACCAGGCTGACCGGCAGCCCACCGGCGTCATACGACGTCTGCCAGGTCCGATCCGCCGCCGCCGGATACGCGGTGGTCGACGGCTCGATCGTCGTCTCGACCAGGCCCAGACTGTTGAACGTCGTCACCGTCGCATGACTGTTACCGTCGGTCAGCCGGGTCCGGTGCCCAGCCGCGTCATACCCCACGCTCGTGGTGATCGACGCCGAGGCGGTGACCGGCTCGGTCAGCGTTCGCAGCTGATCCAGCGGATCGTAGCTCCGGGTGGTCGTCCACCCGTTCGCGTCCGTGGACGACGTTGGGTTCCCCGCCGCGTCATAACCGATGCTCGCCGTGCGTAGCTGGCTGTTCGACGCCGAGAACTGCGCGGTAGTGACCCGCCGACCGGCCCGGTCGTAGGTGTACCGGGTCGACCGGCCCAACGGATCCGTCACCGACGCCAACCGACCTGCCAGATCGTAGGTCCGGCTGGTGAGCTTCCCGAGCTCGTCGCGTTCGCTGATCAGCCCACCCGTGGCGTCGTACACACCGGTCCACGCCGCCTGCGACCCGACGTTCGCCGGCTTGATCACCCGGGTGACGTTCCCCGCATCATCATGATCGGTATAGGTGGTGAACGTGCCCTGCGGGGAGCGCTCCGTCGCCGTGGCCGCCCACACCCGGTTCAGATCGTCATACGCCAGGAACGTCCAGGCCCCGACCGCGTTCACCGCCGACGTCACGTTCCCCGCATCGTCATAACCCAGCCGGCTCACCCCGGCGGACGCGCCAGTGACCTGCGGTTCGGTGACCGCCACCGGCCGGTTCCGCCGGTCGTACACCGTCGATGTGGTCTTCCCCCGGGTGTTCACATGGGTCAGGACGTTGCCGTTGCGGTCATATGTCCACGACTCGACCGGGGTGAGCACGCTCCCGCCCGGCGGGGTGTAGGCCGGGTAGCTCGTCTGGGTGACCCGGCCCAGCCGGTCCACGATGCGGGTCGTGACCAGCCCGCGGGTATCCCGACGGTGGGTAGCCTCCCCGAACGTGTTGTACCCGACGTCGGACGTGGGACGACCGCTGGTGGCGGTCGCGCCGTTCTCCTCCACCAACACCGGCGGCGCCTTGCTCTGGGTGACCCGGCCGGCCGCGTCCACGCTGCTGTTCGTCAGATACGCCGGGTCCGGCGACCCTCCCGCGACGTACCCCCGCGGATCCGCGGTCCCGGTGACAAACCCCCGCTGATCCCGCAGCGTCGTCGACACGAACGTCGCCGAGCCGTCCCCGAACACCGCCCGCGACGTCACCCGGGACGCGTTGTCATACCCGATATCGACCCGCCCGGTCGTGCTCGTCCCCGCCGCACCCGACACCGCCGAGGTGACATCATCGTTCGCGTCATAGGCCAGGTCGGTGGTGCGGGCCAGCCCCGCCGGATCCACCGTCGACCGCGTCGTCCGCCCGGCCGCATCCACCACCGTGGTCACCGTCAACCGGCCACCACCGGTCGTCACCCCGACCGGATTACCCGCCCCGTCATAACTGCGATCGGCCAGCACAATGTCACGGGCAGCTGGACTCGACAGCACCCCGTTCACGGTGTCCGGCGGCCGGTAGCCCACCAGAATGTCCTGCCGCGGCAGATCATCCAACCAGTAGGTGTGCTGGACCGTCCGGCCCAGCGCATCGGTCACACTCGCCAACCGGCCCGCCGGGTCGTAGGCCCGAGACTCGGTCACCACGTCCCGCGGCGTCGACCCCGCCACCGGATCATCCACAAAACTCTTCACCGTGGTCGTCGCCAGCAGGTTCTTGGCCGTGTACGTGAACGCGGTGACCGTGCCCTGCGGATCCGTGACCGTCGCGGCGTTCCCGTTGTCGTCATACGTCGTGGCCGTGGTCGCGGCCTCCGCCGCCCCCGCAGCCGCGGTCGTCGACGTCACCCGGTCGTCGTTGTCATAGGCGTACGTCGTCGTCCGCGCCGCATCCCCACCGGTCGCATCCGACACCACCGTCTGGGTGCGGTTCTCGTTCAGGTCGTAGGTGTTCGCCGTGACCCGGGTGTGGGTCACCCCGGACACCGGGTTCACCACCCCGGGCTCGGTCACCTGCGAAACCCGCGACAGCTTGTCGTAGGCGGTGGTCGTGGTCAGCCCCGCCGGGAAACTGTCGGAGGTCTCCTTCGCCGTGACCCGCCGACCCAGCTCGTCATAGCTGTAGTCGTGGACCAGCCCGGCCGGATCGACGTCCCCGCGCAGATCCCCCTTGCTGTCGTAGGAGAAGGCCGTGACCTTCCCCCGCGGATCCGTCGTGGACAGCAGCACATCGCGCGGGACGGTGCCACCACCGGTCGCCGATTCCGTGCCCGCCGCATACGACCAGGTCGTGGTCCGCCCGGACGGGAAATCCGACGTGGCCGGCACGGTCTTCGCGACCAGATCCCCCAGCACGCTGTAGGCGAACGTCGTCGCGTAGGTGCTGTCGGTCGCGGACGCCGACCGGCCGTCCCGGGAGACCGTCATCAGATCGTTGCGGGGATCTCCCGGCGCCCCCAGAAAATAGCTGTAATAGTCGCTGTTCGCCTGCTGGGTACCGCCCGTGACCGCCCGGACCGTCGTGCGGGCCAGAATGTTCCCCCGGGTATCGGTCTGCAGCATCAGCAGGTTGTCGTTCTCATCGGTCACCTGCGCCAGGAAACCCCGGTCGTTATACGCGAACCGGCGGTTCCCCGTCCCATCCCGATGCGAAATCAGCTGACCGTTCGCGTACTCCCAGTCCTCGGCGTGCCCCCGCGGGTCCGTCACCCGCACAATCACCGTCGGACTGCTACTGATCACCGTGAACGTGGTGCGCTTGGCCAGCCCCTCCTCGCGCCAGGCCACCGTCCCGTCCAGGTTGTACCCGATCGTCTCCGCGACGTTCCCCCGCGGCAGGATCGTCTGCCCCAACAGCCCGTTGAACGCATAGGCGTACGTCGTCGGCGTCGACGACCGCGGCGAGACCACCGAGGTGAGGTTGGCGCCGGTGTAGCCGTACGACCAGACCACCGGCCCGCCGTAGGCGCCGACCGTGTTCGTCGCCACCTGGCTCACATGCGTGCCCGACCAGGTGAACGCCAACGACCGCCCCGTCGTCACGTTCAACGCCTGCGTCAACCGGCTGGTCGCGTCGTAGCCCAGCTGCAGCTGCCGACCGGCCACATCCGTGACCCGGCTCAGCCGGCCATCGGAACGGAACGCCGACGCCGTACCGGTCTTGTCGATCAGCAGGGTGGCGGCGGTGAGCACCACGTCGTCCACCCGGCCCGACCCGGTGCCCTCGGTGTACGGACCCGCCCGGGTCCCGAACAGCACCGCCGGATCGGTCACCGACATGATCTGTGTGCCGTTCCGCAACACGATGATCGATGGCCCGTTCGTCACCACCGTCAACGTGTCCGACGTCGTGCAACAGGAGCTCGACGCATTGGCGACCGTCGTGTCAACCCCACTGACACGCTTGATCAGCCGCCATTTGCTCGCCGACGGCACCGCCACCAACCGCCAGAAGTTCGCGGTGTCCGCGACCCGGAACGCCAACCCCATGTTCGCCTGGGTGACCGGCTCGGTGAAACTGAACGACCCGTCCGCCGCCGCGTTCACCACCAGCAGGTTCTGGTTGCCAGCCGCACTCGACACCAGATACGAACGGTTGCTGTCGACACCCCAGACGCCGGCCAGCGCAGTCCAGGCCGCACCGCTGTCCGCCACCCCGGCCGACGTCGACGAGTTCCCCCGGGTGAACGAATCCCGCTGCTGATCATCCAGGATGGCGAACCCACCGACCCGCCCCGCACCCGTCGCCAACCCGTACAACCCGGCCCGCGTCGCCGTCTGGAACGCACCGTCGCTCGCGGTCGCGACCACCCGGTCGTTGCGCGACACCGCGATCGACGACCCCGCCGTCGTCACCGCGAACACATCCGACGCCGCGCAGCACGCGTTCGACGCGGTCGCCACCGTGCTCGTCACCCCGGCGACCCGTTTCGCCAGCACCAGCTGGTTCGCCGACGGCTTCGCATACAACATCCACAGGTTGTCCGCGTCCTGCACACGGAACGCGACCCCGAGATTGTCCTGCGCCACCGGCAGGGTGAACCGCACCGTGCCGTCCGACCCCGCCGGCAACACCGCCACACTCCGCCCGGAGGCGGCCGACACCAGATAGGCGTCGTTCCCCGCGATCCCCCAGGTGCCGGCCAGCACCTGCCAGCCCTCACCCGTATCCGCCGACCCCAACGACGCGTTCGAGTCCGCCCCGGTGAACGACGCCACCCGCGGCGACGGCCCCTGCAACAGCGAGTAGTAGCCAAGCGACGGCACAAACGAGCCGTCCGGGTTACGCCCGAACCGCGACACCCGCCCATCCGGATACCGGACGGCGAGATTCCCCTCCCCGGCCAGATCCGGCGCGATCGCCATGTCGTACTGGCTGGACCAACCCACCCCGAACAGGCCATCGGCCGGGTTCCGGTCGTTGTAAGTACGGGTCACCCCGAGCGCCGGCCCGACCCCCGCCACCGACGCGTCCACCGTCGACGTCGCATAGTTCCCCACCACCGGCGTCACGTTCGCCACCGCCGGCGCATACGGATCCGCACCCAGATGACCCTCAGGACCAGACAGGGGAACCTTCGTCACCAGCCGGCTCGGCGACATCGCCGCGCTGGGAAGCTGGAAGTCACCAACCCAACCCTGCCAGTAATACGACTGGTCCCACGACAGGACACCCTTCGGCGGGCTCCACATATTCGAGCTGATCCACCCCGACGACCAGCAGCTCCCCGAATTCGCATCCGACCCGGTACACAACTGGAAGTTGAAGTTCACCCCCTGACCCGGATAGTTGTCCGGGTCATTACCCGTCAGCGTCAACGTCGGCGTCAGCGAGTACACCGCCGCGCCATTCATGGGCGATGCCGAGGTCACCACCGGCGCCACGTTCGGCACGATCAACCCCTGCGAAAGGGTCGGTACCCCCTCGTCGTAGAACCAGGTGGTACCCCAGTTCACCATGTCCCACCGCAACGTGTACGTCCCCGGCGCCAACGGATTCACCGTCGTCAACAAATCGATTGTCTGACCCGGATTCACCGTCGTCGGCAGCTGCGTCGCGTACCCCTGATGCACCAGCTCGGTCGTGTTCGACGCGTCATACACGTGATACGACAGCATGTAGTTGCTGTTCGCCCCCCACGCGTCCCGGCCGGTGTTCGTCAACCGGACCCAGACCTTGCCCTGCTGGTTGTTCGTGAGCGGCTGATCCCACACCGGACTACCCGACGGATAGCTGTACTGCGCACCGTACGGCGTCCACGTGATCGACATCTGCGGCCGGTTCGCCGCCGTGGCGGTGTTATTCGACAGGAACTTCTTCCACGCATAATTATCCGTCGTACTCGCCCGGACCGACGTCCCCGTGTTCGTCTTCCGCCCGTGCGTCCAGTCATCCACCAGCGCGGTCAACCGCGGATCGCTGAAGGAACCCCAGTTCGCCGGGCACGACGACGAATACCCGTAGGCGAAACTGCTCTGCGCGACCTCCGGGCCGATCGCCGCCCCCGGCCACAGCATCGTCGTGCCATCCCAGGACTGGTTCACCTCGTACAGGCTCACCGGCCGCGCCGTACACGACCACGACCAGCTGTTCACCAGCGAAACGGTCACGCCCAGGACGTTGACCTGGTTCACCGCCGCCGTGCCCTGCCAGTTGATATAACCGTAATTGACGTCCCCGCCGCCGTTGTACGTCCCGACGTGAATGTCGTCCAACGTGTTGTAATGCGAATTCGGATACGCCGACGACACGTAGGTGTCGTCCGCCCACGCCTGCAACACCTCGACCGACGGGTCGACCTTGACCGGGAACACCCGCGCCGGATCGGACAGCCACCCGGCATCCAGATCCACCTGCAACGCCGCCCGGCCATCCGCGGCGGTCACCAGCGAGTAGACGACACCCTCCGAATACGCCCCGCTGCCCACATGCGGATCAACCGCGGCATCCTCCATCGACCCCCGCGGAATCACCGCCTTCACCGCACCCGCGCCGTCAGCGAGGGAGATCTGCTGGGACTTCCCGTCCAGCGTCGCGGTCAGGCCGTGCAACTCCAACGGGAACGTCCACCGCGTCGGGGCGTCCACCGCGCGCAGGACCAGCGTCTCCTTCAACCCCGACAACGTCCCCGCCAGCCACACATCCGACGACTGCCGCACATCCGCGTACGAGGCCGTCGCCCCCTCAACCGTGGCCGCGGCCGGGCCCGCGCCGGCGATCCCGAACGACACCGACGCGCCGCCGGTAACCTGCACCGTCGCCAACCGGGGATCATCCGCGGTGTCCGCGATGTCCGCGGCGTGTTCGACCGCCGCCACCCGGTGCCGCCCCCCACCCGCCGCCACCAGGGCCGTGTCGATGTCGACCAGCTTCCCGCCAGCGTCGGTGAACCGCTTCGGCACCGAATACACCTGGGTGGTGTGAGTCCCGTCGGGATTGCTGTACTCGTCGCTCCACACCGTCCGCCGCTCGGGCAGCTCGACCTGGCCCGGCTGCGGTTCACGTGCCACCGGCGCAATCGCCGGGGTCACCGTCGCCGCCGCACCGAAACGCGCCACACCCGCGGACGGATCCGGTTTCGCCAGGTCGACCGGACGCGGCGCCTCCTGTGCCGTGGTCGCCACCGCCCCCGCCACCGCCGGGACCACCGCACGGGCCTTGTCCGCCGCCGGCGCCTTCCCCGACTGGGACTGCGCCGTGGGCACCTGCGTGTCACGGCCCGCCGCACTGCCGTTCGAGCTCTGCGGCAACGCCACCGTCCGGAACGGATTCACCAACGGCGCCGGCCCGCCCGTACCGCCCCCGACTATCCGCAGCATCACCAGCCCGGTCAGCACCAGCACCGGTACCAACCCGAATGAGATAGCCGCCAACACCCGCCGAGACACCCGGCGAGAGAGCGTCCGGAGACGAGCGGCAGAAAGCCGGCCACGCATGAATAAACTCCAAAGATCTGACGGCAAAAACCTACATGAGCCCACGCCGACGGACAGCACCGGACAACAGCGCGGCCCGACAAGAAAACCCGGAGTGACCCGCACGCCCAGATGAACGCGCGGCAAACAGCACGAACAGAACGACCAGCACACCGCAGACAGCTCACCGCGGGTATGTCGAGTTTTTTGGCGGTGAGATCAGGACATGTTCCGCGAAAGCCGACTGTCCGGCTCCCTGGTCGAACGACGGCTCCCGGAACACTCCTAGCGGACAGCCAGGCCGCTACCCGGACGCAAGATTAGTATTTATGCCTGGTACAGATGAATTCACGACGCGCAGCATTGCACACGAACCATCGCGGAGTCGAGCTGTTCAACGGCGGCCGCAACAATAGTTCGTTCGTTGTTCTTGGCGGGTGTCGCTATCGACTGCGTTGGAAAATCAGAACAGGGTCGGGATCGCGGGCGCCAGTCCGCGCAGGGCGTCGTAGTCGACGGTGACACAGCCCAGACCGCGGTCCGCGGCAAGCAACCGCGCCTGCGGGGTGATCGACTGCGCGACCAGGATCCCGCGCACCGGATGCGGCAGGAACGGGTCCGCCTCCAACCGGGCAAGATAGCGGGTCAGCTGCTCGACGCCGTCGATCTCGCCCCTGCGCTTCACCTCGACAGCGACACTCCCACCGTCGGTGTCGCGACAAAGCAGATCGACCGGACCGATGCCAGTCTCGTACTCCCGGCGCACCAGGGTGAGGCCGGCGCGGATGGCATCCGGCCGCTCGGCGAGCAGTACCTGCAGGTGCGCCTCCACGCCGTCCTTCTGCAAACCCGGGTCCACGCCGAGATCGTGCGACGAGTCATGCATGATCTCTTCGAGGGTGATGACGAGCTGTTCGTCCGCTCGGTTGGTCACCCGCCAGACGCCGTCCGCCTCGGCGATCACGCACGGCGGGCTCATCCAGTTCAGCGGCTTGTAGGCCCGCCCGTCCGCATGGATGGACACCGACCCGTCGGCCTTCACCAGCAGCAGGCGAACAGCGCTGGGCAGGTGTGCGGTCAGCCGGCCCACATAGTCGACGCTGCACCTGGCAATCACAAGACGCACAGCCCCGGACGCTATCGTGCCGCGACCTCGCCACCTACACCCGCTTAGAGCGCCCGGCAATAGGGACGCGGCGTCGCGGGGCTGGGGCACGCACCTCGCTGTGTTGTCGTCGGTCACCACCCAACACCAGGGTGGCTCCCTCCGCCGCCTTGCGATGCACGCACCCCAGCCCCGCTCCTTGATCCACGCCCCTATTGCCGGGCGCTCTTACCTGTCCACGGTGCGTCCCTGCCCCATCCGTCCTATCCCATCCGTGCCCAGTCCGCCTTGCGCCCGGCGACAAGATCGTCGAGTAGCCGGACACGGTCAGCGTAACGTCGCGTGTAGCGGTCCGCCTGATCCCGCGGCAGCCTCGCCAGCCGCGCCGGGTTGCTGTTGTCGGCCATGTCCGCGCGTTTCACCACGACCGCCAGGTCGTTGCCGGCTACCCGGGTGAGATAGTCAGGCACCGGCTCCCCGTCGCGGTGGGTCAGCGCGTCGACCGCGGCGACGACCTCGGGCGGATAACCGAGGGCGGCAAGGTCCGCCAGGGTGACATCGGTGTCCTCGACGACGTCGTGCAGCACCGCGGCCAACCGGGCGTGGTACGGGTCGACAGCGGCCCGCTCCGCGGCGGCACCGACAGCGTCCATCACCCGCAGCGGGTGGCCGATGTAGTCATCACCGATCTTGTCGAGCTGGCCGGCATGGGCGCGGGTGGCCAGCTCGACGGCGTCCCGCAGGGAAACGGGGGGCGCGGCCGGCCCGCTGCTGTCCTCGGCCCGTCCGGCGCCCCGCGCCGACGCGCGTTGGGGATGGGTGCCCTCGTCAGCCATCACCCTCTGGACGCTACGCGGCCCCGGGCGGCCCCGCACCACCTGTCCGGGTCTCTGGGAGGCCGGCTCAGGCCGGCTCAGGCCAGGCCATTCGCGGCGCGGACGACGTCCACGACCCCAGCCATGATTTCGGTGAGACCGTAGTCCTTCGGTGTGTAGACCGCGGCCACGCCGAGCGCCCTGAGACGCTCGGCGTCCGCGGGCGGGATGATGCCGCCGACGATGACGGGTACGTCACCGATCCCGGCTGCCCGCATCCCGTCAAGGACCTGGGGCACCAGCTCCAGATGGGAGCCGGACAGCACCGACAAGCCCACGACGTGCACGTCCTCCTCCACCGCGGCGGCGACGATCTGCGCCGGTGTCAGCCGGATGCCCTGGTAGACGACTTCAAAGCCGGCGTCGCGGGCGCGTACGGCGATCTGCTCGGCACCGTTGGAATGCCCGTCCAGGCCCGGCTTGCCGACGAGGAACTTCAGTCTGCGGCCCAGTTCCCGCCCGGTTTCGGCGACCCTGTCCCGCACGCCGGCAAGCTCGGCGCCGCCAGCGTGTACCGCGGCGCCGGACACACCTGTCGGAGCCCGGTACTCACCGAAGGTGTCGCGCAGGGTACCGGCCCACTCCCCCGTGGTGACTCCGGCACGGGCGCAGACCAGCGTTGCGGCCATCAGGTTCGTGTCGGTCTTCGCCGCGTCCCGCAGGCCCCGCAGGGCATCGTCCACGGCGCGCGCGTCACGATCGGCCCGCCAGGTCGCGATGTCGGCACGGGCAGCCTCCGCCACCGCCGGGTCCACTGTCTGGACCGCCGCAGTCAGGTCGGCGAGCAGCGGATTCGGCTCGGTGGCGGTGAAGCTGTTCACACCGACCACCACGTCCTCGCCGGACTCGATGCGCATCCGCCGGTTCGCCTGCGAAGCGACGAGCTGGGACTTCATATAGCCGCTCTCGACCGCGGCCACCGCGCCGCCCATCGCCTGTACCTTGTCGATCTCCTTCTGCGCGGCTCCGACCAGCTCAGCCACCCGCCGTTCGACGACAACCGAGCCCTCGAAGAGATCGTCGTACTCCAACAGGTCGGTCTCGTGCGCAAGGATCTGCTGGATACGCAGCGACCACTGCTGGTCCCAGGGCCGGGGCAGGCCGAGGGCCTCGTTCCAGGCCGGTAGCTGCAGGGCCCGGCAGCGGGCGTCCTTCGACAGCGTCACGCCAAGGGCTTCCAACACGATCCGGATAACGTTGTTCTCCGGCTGCGCCTCGGTCAGGCCCAGGGAGTTGACCTGGACGCCGTAGCGGAACCGCCGGTGACCGGGGTCGGTAACCCCGTAGCGGGTCCGCAGCAACGTGTCCCACAGTTCGACGAACGCCCGCATCTTGCACATTTCCTCAACGAAGCGGACGCCGGCGTTGACAAAGAACGACATCCGGGCGCAGAGCTCGCCGGTGCGTTCGGCCGGCACCTGCCCGGAGGCGACCACGGCGTCGAGCACGGCGATGGCCGTGCACATCGAGTAGGCGATCTCCTGAACGGGGGTGGCACCGGCCTCCTGCAGGTGATAGCTGCAGACATTGATCGGATTCCATTTGGGGATCTCGGTCACCGTGTAGGCGATCATATCGGTGATCAGCCGTAGCGACGGCGCCGGCGGAAACACGTACGTCCCGCGCGAGAGGTACTCCTTGATGATGTCATTCTGGGTCGTGCCGGTGAGTTTCGCCGGGTCCGCGCCCTGTTCCTCAGCGACGACCTGGTAGAGGGCGAGCAGCCACATGGCTGTCGCGTTAATCGTCATCGAGGTGTTCATCTGGCCCAGCGGGATGTCATGGAACAGCGCGCGCATGTCGCCGACATGCGCGATCGGCACACCCACCTTGCCGACCTCGCCGCGGGCGAGCTCGTGATCGGGGTCATAACCGGTCTGGGTCGGCAGGTCGAACGCGACCGACAGGCCCGTCTGCCCCTTGGCCAGGTTCCGGCGGTAAAGCGCGTTGGTTTCCGCCGGATTGGAGTGACCGGCATAGGTCCGAATGATCCATGGTCGGTCCCGCCGCGGACTGGCCTGCTCGGACTGCTCTCGCCGCACCGTATTGGCCATCGCCATACCCTCCCGGAGGCTCATCCGATGACCGGAGCCTACCGGGAGGTAATGTCACGCGCCCGAACAGAGACCTGGACGCCCCCGCCAGGCCGTGAAAAGAACGGGCGGCAACCTGTCACAGGCGCCCGGCCCCTCCACGAGCTGCATCCAGGGGCCGCCGCCGGTCCGCTTCCACACGTGCGGGTTGGGCGGCGCCGAGGCTACGCCGGCCACCTGCGCCAGGCCGACGGCCCAGTACTCGTCGAACGTGCTGTCGCGGCCTTCCAGCGCACCGTAGAAGAGCTTTCCCGGCGGGATGACGACGTCCGCGGTCGTGACGTTCCCGGCGCCATTCTCGCGCAGGTCATAGGCAAGACTCGCGCTGAAGGCACGGCGATCCTGCTCCCGTACCCGCATCTGGTGGGCTGTCCCCGGCAGGCGGCTGCCCTCCCAGGTGGGCGGGTCCAACGCCGGCTGCAGCTCGGACGGTGGCGCGGCGGTCGCCGGGGCGACCAGCGGGACGGTCCTGGCACGAGGCGCGGTCACCAGACCGATAACCACGCCCAGCACGATCGCCACCGCGAACGCACCGACGATGAGCCCTGTACGGCGCTGGTCAACGGACTGGGCATCACCTCGCCGGTATACCGGACCGCCTGTTGGACCCAATCGCTGCGCATCGACGTCGAGCATTTCCCTCCCCGGCCACAGCCATCATCCCACGACCGAACGCAACCTCATGGAGCTGGGGACCACAGTGAACCAGCGGGCTGTCCGCATCAGGCATGCCCCACGTGCGGCAGGTCGGCGTCCTCAGCCCGCAGGATGCGCCCGAGGCGGTTGGCCGCCAGCAGCTTTCCCAGCGCCATGGGAACCTCGACCAGGAGCATCGACCGCCCGGACCGGCGCGCCCGCAGCGCCCCGCCGAGCAGGACGCCGAGACCCGCATGGTCGGCCAGCTCCAGGCCGGACACGTTCACCCGCAACTGCCCGGTTCCGCTGTCGATCGCAGCATGCAGCCGCAGCCGCAGATCACCGACGGTGCGTACATCGACCCGACCAGCCAGCCGCACGGTCTGGATCTCCATACGTCCCCCGTCGAGAAGCATCGCGTTCTCACCCATCAGGCCTCCCGTCCCCCCTGGCTCATGCCCTGACCGATCGGGCATCCCCGGCGGCCAGGAGTTGTCGGACACAGCCGGAACGCGCTGTTGATTCCTTCCGGTGCCCTGCCGAGAACCGCTGCCACAGCGGCCCCCGGCGACAGGCCAGTATCCATAGTCGCAGAGTGGCGATACGGATGCGCAGGTGTGCGATCCACCTGGGCGTTCCGGTGAACAGGACGGAAAAGACTGCGCACAGGACTATGTACAGGACGGAAACACCGGCCGAGGCAATCATGACCACGCGGCGGGCCCAGAACTGCGACGCGGGCCACGCATGAACGCCTGCGCGGAGCCGGCCGCGCTGAGACGATGAGATCCGTCCGGCCCGCCGGCTCGGACAGCAGGGAGGTGACGGTGCCACTGAACAGCCTGCACTACACGATCGGCCCAGCCATCGCCGTCGCCGCCACCGCCATGCTTGTGGCGGTGTGCCGATGGGTATTCGCACCGAACCGGACGCGTGGCAATAAATACACCGCAAAAAGTTACGGCGACTTCGGAATGCTGGTACCCGTGGCAACGCTCCGTACATCAACCGAAGCGGCCCGGCTGCGCCAGCTCCTCCGTCAACACGGGATACGGTCCACGTCAGGCGCGGCGCCGCCTGGCCCGATTCAGGTGAACGCCGACGGCAACATCCGCCGCCACTACGTCTCCGGTTGGCACGTCATGGTGTTCCCTGAGGACTCCATGCGGGCACGTGCCGTGGTTGCGGGCACTGACCGCGACTGGGCCTGAGAGCGACCCGGCGCCAGGGGCGCGACGTCGCGGGGCTGCGGCACACATCTCGCGCTGTTGTCGCCGGTCACCACCCAGCATCAGGATGGCTCGCCCCGCCGCCGTGCGGGCCACCTTTCGATCATCGCCCACATCGACCAACACCCATCAGGCACCCCCTGACGGCGGCCCGGCGGCTGCCCGAGAGTGCCGGCCCAGCCCGGCCTCCGGCCGATGCTGTCCCGGCGCGTCATGGCTACCGATCAACCAGTACGCCACGCCGCGTCCGCGGCCGGTTCCCGCCGGATATCCGCGCCCAGCGCCCGCAGCTGCTCGACGAAGTCGCTGTAACCGCGGTCAATATGGTGAACCTCGCTGACGCTTGTCATTCCGTCAGCCATCAGACCAGCCAGCACTAGCCCGGCCCCGGCTCGGACGTCCGAAGCCACCACATGCGTGCCGACCAGGCGGTCGGCACGGCGGACAATGACGTGGTGGCCGTCGGTGCGTAGCTCCGCGCCGAGCTTCAGCAGCTCCCGGCAGAACACGAAACGGCTTTCGAAAACATTCTCGGTGATGAGGGAGACCCCTTCGCTGACCGCCTCCAGCGCGATGGTCTGCGGTAGAAGATCCGTCGGGAACCCCGGATACGGCAGGGTGACCACGTCGATCGACCGTGGCGGCCGGTCCGCGACGACGCGGAAGCCGTCAGGGCGGACATCCACGGCGGCGCCCGCCGCGGACAGCTTGTCGAGCACGATATCGAGATGATCGGCGCGCCCGCCCCGGACAAGTACGTCCCCGCCCGTCATCAGTGCGCCGATGGCGAAGGTTCCGGCCACGATCCGATCCGCGACCGTGCTGTGTGTGGTCGGGCGGAGCCCGTCGACACCGTCGATCACCAGCGTGGACGTGCCCGCGCCGTCGATCTCCGCGCCCATCGCCGTCAGCATCGCGCAGAGATCGGTGATCTCGGGCTCACGGGCAGCATTATCGATCACGGTCGTGCCCTTGGCCAGCACACCGGCCATCAGCAGGTTCTCGGTGGCGCCAACGCTGGGGAAGTCCAGCCAGATGGACGCTCCCTGCAGCCGGCCGGCCGACCGGGCCATGAGGATGCCCGCTTCGACATCAATCATGGCCCCGAGCTTGGCCAGACCGTTGACATGCATGTCGAGAGCACGGGTACCGATCGCGTCCCCACCGGGGAGCGCGACTCGCGCCTCACCGCAGCGGGCGACCAACGGGCCCAGCACGACGACGGATGCCCGGATGCGGCGGACGAGGTCGCTGTCAGCCGCCGCGCCGGGCCGGGCTGGCACGTCGATCGACAGCAGGCCGTCGCGGTGATCCCGATCGACAGTCGCCCCGAGCGCCCGCAGCACGTCGGCCATGACCGTGACATCGAGGATGTCAGGCACGGCACGAAGAGTTGTCCGGCCATGGGCCAGCAGGCTCGCGGCCATCAGTTTGAGCACGGAGTTCTTCGCTCCGGGGACATCAACCTCGCCGACAAGCCGAGACCCGCCCCTGACCACGAAGCGTTCCACGGGAGTCGATGCTATGGCCTCGGCAGCCACCCGTCAGCGCGGACCGGCCGGTAGGGCAAGGCCCATCCGGCACACAGGGCCGCCGGCCGGCGCCCAACCATGAACCGGTGGACACGGCAGCGAACCGGTGGACACGGCAACGGCATAGTGTGACCGGCATGGCCATCCACCTGACCCGGATCTACACCCGCACCGGCGACGACGGGACCACCGCGCTCGGTGACATGTCCCGGGTCCGCAAGACCGACCCGCGGCTGTCAGCCTATGCCGACGTCGACGAGGCCAACGCCGCCATCGGCATGGCGCTGGCCTTCGGCGGGCTCACCGAGGAGATCCAGGCGCTGCTCGCCCGGGTGCAGAACGACCTGTTCGACGTCGGCGCGGATCTGTGCACGCCGGTCGTGGAAAAACCGGGCTTCCCGCCGCTGCGGGTCACCGCCGTGTATGTGGAACAGCTGGAGAAGGCCTGCGACCGGTTCAACGAGAACCTTCCGAAGCTGGACTCGTTCATCCTGCCCGGAGGTACGGCCGGTGCCGCCCTGTTGCACGTGGCACGGACAGTCACCCGCCGCGCGGAACGGTCCGTCTGGGCGCTGCTGGAATCCGACCCGGAGCATACCGGCGTGCTGCCCGCCCGTTACCTTAACCGGCTGTCCGACCTGCTGTTCATCCTCGCCCGGGTCGCCAATCCCGGCGGGGACGTGCGGTGGGAACCGGGCGCCAACCGCTGACGGCGCCGCGGCTAAGAGCGCCCGAGGATAGGACTGTCCGGCTCACGGCTCCCCGCATCCCGCCCGGCCGCGTTGTCCTCAGTCGGCGCCCACCACCAGGGCGCCTTCCTCCGCCGCCTTGCCGGACCGGGCGCGGATAAGCCGCTCACTGATCGAACGCCCTATCCTCAGGCGCTCCAAAGCGCGGCGCGACGATGGCTTTTCGCGCCGCCGGTCGCCCCGGCGCCAGCGGGGTCAGTCCGTGCCCGCCAGGAGCGCGTGTTCGGCGAGGATGCTGACACCCTGTTTGGTCACGGAGAGGAATCCGCCGTCGACCTCCACGGTCAGTGTGCTGTCGCCGGTCTTGACCCGCACCTGCCCGCCCTCGACAAGCACCCCGAGCAGCGGGACGTGCCCGGCGAGCACACCGAGCTCACCTTCCGTGGTCCGTGCGACGACCATGTCGGCCTCCCCTGACCATACTTCCTTCTCCGGCGAGACGATCGCCACCCGCATCGGCATCGCGCTGCCGTCCTTCCCGCTGTCGTCGGCCCTCGACCCCGCGGATCGCGGAAGCCGTGCAGTTGGTGAATCCGGTCGTTCATCGGGAACACGACCGGCCCGGCTCCGACCGCTATCGGGGAAACCGGCAAGGCCGAAGACCGCGCGATCATGATTTTCACGCGCGGCCAGCGACCCGGAAGCCTCGGTACCAGAAGGCCTCGGTACTAGAGCTCCTTCGCTTTCTTCTCCGCGTCCTCGATCCCGCCACACATGAAGAACGCCTGTTCCGGGAGGTGGTCGTAGTCGCCTTCGGTCAGCTTCTTGAAGGACTTGATCGTATCTTCGAGCGGGACGAACTTACCCGGGATGCCGGTGAACTGCTCGGCGACAAAGAAGGGTTGCGACAGGAACCGCTGGATACGCCGCGCCCGGTTGACGAGGATCTTGTCCTCTTCGGAAAGCTCGTCGATACCCAGGATGGCGATGATGTCCTGCAGATCCTTGTAACGCTGCAGGATGCGCTGCACCTCACGCGCCACGTCGTAGTGATCCTGCCCCAGATAACGGGCGTCAAGAATGCGTGAACTCGAGTCGAGCGGGTCAACCGCTGGATAGATCCCCAGATCGGAAATGGCCCGGGAAAGCACCGTGGTCGCGTCGAGGTGCGTGAACGTGGTGTGCGGGGCCGGGTCGGTGATGTCGTCCGCGGGTACGTAGATCGCCTGGAGCGAAGTGATCGAGTGGCCGCGCGTGGAGGTGATCCGCTCCTGCAGGACGCCCATCTCGTCGGCCAGGGTGGGCTGATAGCCCACCGCGCTCGGCATGCGTCCGAGCAGGGTCGAGACCTCGGCACCAGCCTGGGTGAAACGGAAAATGTTGTCGATGAACAGCAACACGTCCTGCTTCTGGACGTCCCGGAAGTACTCCGCCATGGTCAGCGCGGCGAGCGCGATCCGCAGCCGGGTGCCCGGGGGCTCGTCCATCTGCCCGAAGACCAGCGCGGTGTCCTTGATGACGCCGGCTTCGGTCATCTCCAGGAACAGGTCGTTGCCCTCCCGGGTGCGCTCGCCGACCCCGGCGAACACCGACACGCCTTCGAACTGCGTGGCGACACGGTTGATCATTTCCTGGATGACAACCGTCTTGCCGACGCCGGCACCACCGAACAGACCAATCTTCCCACCACGCACGTAGGGCGCCAGCAGGTCGATGACCTTGATGCCGGTCGTGAACATCTCTGTCTTCGACTCAAGCTGGTCGAACGGGGGCGCCGACGCGTGGATCGATCTGCGTACGTCGGTAGCGATGCTTTCGACGTCAAGTGGCTCGCCGAGCACATTGAACAGGTGCCCCTTGGTGGCGTTGCCAACAGGAACCGTGATCGGTGAGCCGGTGTCCTGAACCGGTGCCCCACGCACCAGACCGTCGGTCTGCTGCATGGAGATCGCCCGAACGGTGTTGTCACCGATGTGCTGCGCGACCTCGAGCGTCAGCGTTGCGGTCTGCCCGTCGATGGTGCGCTCGACGCGCAGCGCACGGTAGATCTCGGGGATCTCGTCGGGCGCGAACTCCACATCGACGACCGGGCCGATAACACGGGCGACCCGGCCGATCCCAGGGGCCTTGCCCTCCACCGCGGCGGGCGAGGTAGTGGTGACGGTCATGGCGTCCTCTGCTTCATCAAGGTGCCCTCCGCGACTGACGGCTCCGCCAGGAGGCCAGCGACTTCAAGCGGTTCATCTGCATGTCATACCCCGAAGTCACCGGCGGCTCTTCCCGCGGCCGGTGACTTCGAGCATTCTTCGGTGTAACGGTCGGCTAGGAAACCTGGGCGAGGGCGTTGGCTCCGCCGACGATTTCCGATATCTCCTGAGTGATGGCGTCCTGACGAGCCGCGTTCGCCCGGCGGGTGTAGGTCTTAATCAACTCACCGGCGTTGTCAGTCGCGGATTTCATCGCTCGCTGGCGGGCCGCCGACTCAGACGCCGCGGACTCCAGCAGCGCCGCGTGCAACCGGCTCTCGACGTAGCGAGGGAGCAGCGCGTCGAGCACGCCCTCCGCGGACGGTTCGAACTCGTACTGCGGAAGCGGGCCGCCAGGTGGGGGCTCGGCGGTCGCCTCCAGCACAAGCGGCAGAATGCGGTGCGCAACCGGTCGCTGGGCCAGGGTGTTGACGTACTCGGTGTAGACCACATGAATCTCGTCCACCCGGTCGCTCTCCCCCGACGGGTCCAGGAAGCGCGCGATCAACGCATCGGCCACTTCCTTGGCGTTGTCGTAGCCCGGCTGTTCGGAGAAACCGATGAACTCACCGGCCAGCTCCCGACCACGGAAACGGTAGTACGTGACGGCCTTACGCCCGACCGCGTACAGGACCGGCTCCTTGCCCTCCGCGCGCAGCAGCTCCAGCAGCTCACCCGTCCGGCGCAGCACGTTGGCGTTGTAACCACCAGCAAGGCCGCGGTCACTGGTGACCACGAGGATCGCGGCTCGCCGCGGATCTGTGCGTTCGGTCGTCAGCGGGTGACGAATAGTGGTCTGCGACGCCACCGCGGAGATTACTCGGGTGATCTCGTCCGCGTACGGCCGGGAAGCGGCAACCCTCGCCTTGGCCTTCACGATCCTGGATGCGGCAATGAGTTCCATCGCGCGGGTAATCTTCTTGGTCGACTGAATCGAGCGGATGCGGCGCCGGTACTCACGGAGCTGGCCGGCCACGTCCTCAGTCCTCGTCCTTCGGCTTCGCCTGATGGATCTTGATAGCTTCCCGCTCCACCTCGGACGGATCCAGGCTCTCCGGCAGCGGCTCGTTGACCAGCGGCAGCCCGCCCGACAGCGTGAACTCGGCCTTGAACTTCGCGACCAGCTGCTCGAGCGCGCTGACGGTGTCGTCGTCCAGCTTGCCCGTACCCTGGATGGTCCGGTAGACCCCCGGCTGGATCCGCTCGATGAAGTCGAGGAACTCACGCTCGAAGCGGCGGATGTCCGCGACCGGCACATCGTCGAGCTGCCCGGATGTACCCGCCCAGATCGATACAACCTGCCGCTCGACCGGGAAGGGCTCGTACTGCGGCTGCTTGAGCAGTTCGACCATGCGCGCGCCCCGCTCAAGCTGCGCCCGCGAGGCCTTGTCGAGATCCGAGCCAAACGCGGAGAAGGCCTCCAGCTCGCGGTACTGCGCGAGGTCGAGGCGCAGCCGCCCCGCGACCGACTTCATCGCCTTGATCTGGGCGCTCCCGCCCACGCGGGAGACCGAGGTACCGACGTTGATCGCCGGACGGACACCCTGGTTGAACAGGTCGGTCTCCAGGAAGATCTGCCCGTCGGTGATGGAGATGACGTTCGTCGGAATGTAGGCGGAGATGTCGTTGCCCTTGGTCTCGATGATCGGCAAACCGGTCAGGGAGCCGGCACCGAGCTCGTCCGACAGCTTCGCGCATCGCTCCAGCAGCCTGGAGTGCAAGTAGAAGACGTCGCCGGGATAAGCCTCACGGCCCGGCGGGCGGCGCAGCAACAGCGAGATCGCCCGGTATGCCTCAGCCTGCTTCGACAGGTCGTCAAAAACGATCAGCCCGTGCTGGCCGTTGTACATCCAGTGCTGACCGATTGCCGACCCCGTATAGGGTGCGAGGTACTTCAGGCCGGCTGGCTCGTCAGCGGGCGCCGCCACGATGGTCGTGTAGGCCAGCGCGCCGGTCTCCTCCAGCGTGTTGAGGACAGCCCGGATGGTCGACTTCTTCTGTCCGACCGCCACGTACACGCACTTGACCTGGAGCTTCGGATCCCCCGTCGCCCAGTTCTCCCGCTGGTTGATGATCGCGTCCAGTGCGACGGCGCTCTTGCCGGTCTGCCGGTCACCAATGATCAGCTGACGCTGGCCACGGCCGATGGCGGTCATCGCGTCCACCGCCTTGATACCGGTCTGGAGCGGCTCCTTGACCGGCTGGCGCTGGACGACCGTGGGTGCCTGCAGCTCCAGCGCTCGGCTCTCGGTGGAGACGATCTCGCCGAGCCCGTCGATCGGGCGGCCCAACGGATCGACCACCCGGCCGAGGAAACCGTCTCCGACCGGGACGGAGAGGATCTGGCCGGTGCGACGGACCTCCTGGCCTTCCTCGATGTGTTCGGAGTCACCGAGGATGACGCAGCCGATCTCGGCAACGTCAAGGTTCAACGCCAGGCCCAGCACGCCGCCGTGGAACTCCAGCAGCTCGTTGGTCATGACGTGCGGCAGGCCCTCGACCCGCGCGATGCCGTCGCCCGCGACGACGACCCGGCCGACCTCCTCACGCTCCCCGACGGATGCCTGGTAGGAGTCGACGTAGTCCCGGAGGGCGGCGCGGATTTCCTCCGGTCGAATGGAGAGCTCAGTCATCGCTTCGGTCCTTCAATAAATGGTGAGGGCACGTCCCGCAGGTCATGCGCGGTCTGGGTGTCCACGAGAGCGCTCTATCGGTGCAGTCGCCGGCGCGCGTCGGTGAGGCGGCGGAGGACGCTGCCGTCGACCACCTCGTCACCCACCCGCACGACAACGCCGCCCAGAACGGCCGGATCGACGTCCACCTGGAGCTGGACATCGCGACCAAAATACCGGCTGATCGCTGTCCGCAACCGAAAAATCTGGTCCCCCGCGAGAGGGACAGCCGTGCGCACCACAGCGACGAGCCGGTTCCGGCGGGCCGCCGCGATCACGGTCAGTTGCTCAAGACGGTGCTCAAGATCTCCATAGTAGCGCTCCGCAACCGCACGCTGGACGAGACGTGTCGTTACAGCCTTGGCCCTGCTGTCCAGCAACGTGGCCACGAGTTCCCGCTTCGCGGACCACGGGGCCGCCGGATCGCTGAGCGCCAACGACAGTTCGGGCGTCCGGTTGAGGATGCGGCCGAACCGGAACAGCTCGTCCTCCACATCGTCGAGGACGCCTTCGCGCTGTGCCTGGGCGAGCAGGACCTCGACCCCGAGCTCGGACACGGCACGCTGGAGATCGAGCGGCCGGGCCCACCGGCCGGTAGCCACAACCTGCAGGATGTCGAGAGCCGCTGCCGAGACCTTGGCATCGAACAGGCGGGCCGCGAGGCCGGAGCGGGCCGATCCGGGGGTGCCCGGATCAGCCAGCGCCCGGCGGATCGCCGGCTCCCGGCTGAGAAGATCCCCCACAGCTTCGAGATCGTCCGCCAGCCGGCCGAGATCGACCGGATAGTGGGACCGCATCCTGATGCCGGGTGGCGGAGGCATGGTCAACTCATCCAGGCGAGCACGCGCCGCGTCCAGAGAACGTCGGCTGGATCCCTCCACGCGTCAGCCCCCCGGACCAGCCGGAGCTGGGACGGCCGGCTCGCCTGGGTGCTCCAGGCCGGCTATGAAGTCGTCGACCAGTTGACGCTGGCGGTCATCGCGCTCCAGCTCATGACCAACGATCTTCGTTGCCAGCTCGAGGGCGATGTCACCGACCTCACGCCGGAGCTGAGCGACGATCTGCGCCCGCTCCGCGGCGAGCTGTGCCTCGCCACGTGCCTTGATCTCGGCAACTTCCGCACCCGCCTGGGAACGCAGCTCCGCGAGGATCCGACCTCCCTGCTCACGGGCGTCCTCACGGATACGGGCAGCCTCGGTCTGCGCGTCGGCGAGCTGCGCCCGGTAGGAGGTGAGAAGCTCCTGAGCCTCCCGCTGAGCATGCTGGGCACGGGCGAGATTGCCCTCGATAGCCTCGGTCCGCTCGGCATACGCTCGCTTGATCTGCGGATAGACCTTCCAGAAGAAGAAGGCCACGAGCAGGCCGAACGACAAAGTACCGATCAGCAGCTCGCCAAGCGGGGGAATGAGGACGTTCTCGTCCGAATGCCCGCTCTCCCCGGCGGCTTGCAACAGTGTTGTGGCAACCACGGTGTCTCCCTCCGGCTTAGGGGAAGACGAACGGGACGACGAAACCGATCAGAGCCAGTGCTTCCGCCAGCGCGAAGCCAATGATCATATAGCGGAAGGCTACCTGCTCCGCTTCGGGCTGGCGGGCTATCGCCTGCACGCCCAAGCCGAAGATAAGGCCGATTCCAATACCCGGCCCGATGGCCGCCAAGCCGTAGGCCACCGCGCCAAGGGATCCGCTCACCTGATCGGCAGCAGCAAGCACCAAGGAAGGGGTGTCTGCCATCTCATATTCCTTTTCCAGTCGGGCACCGGGACCTGCCACGGTGCTGATCGGGGTGTCCGAACCTTTTTATGCGTGCGCTCCGGCGGGCGCCCCGCTCACTGCGTGAGCATGGTCAGCCGCGGGAGAACTCTCATGTCCGCCACCGGATTCGATCGCACCGGAGATGAAGGCGGCCGTGAGGATTGTGATGATGTACGCCTGCAAGCCGTCGATGACGAGTTCGAAGCCGGTCAGCACGATCGTCATGAGCAGCGAGGCGAGTCCGAAGACAAAGGGCGGCTTGGGTAGCAGGTACTCCGCGCCGAGCGAGAACACCAGCAGCAGGATGTGGCCGGCGAACATGTTCGCGAACAACCGGACCGCCAGCGTGAACGGCCGCACGAGCAGGGTCGACATGACCTCGATCGGTCCAAGGAGAACCTTGACGAAGACGGGCGCGGTCGGAGCCGGATTGATCATGTGGCCGAAGTACGCCCGGGCGCCGTTGGCCTTGATGCCGGCGTGGTTGAACAGCACGTACGTGACGGCGGAGAGAACGATCGGAATGGCGATTCGCGACGTCGGCGGGAACTGAGCGCCAGGGACAATCGCGAGCACATTACAGATGAGCACGAAGCTGAAGAGCACGAGGAGGTACGGGGTGTACTTCCGCCCGTTCTCCCCGATGACGTCCCGGGCGATCGACGTGTCGATGAAGTCATAGACCGACTCGCAGACGTTCTGCAGTCCGCGGGGCACGACCGTGGCCCGCCGGAAGGCGAGCCAGAAGAGCACACCGACGAAAAGCGCGGCGAAGATCCCCAGCGCAGTCGCCTTGTTCAGGTAAAAATGAACAGGCCCAAGATCGACATCGAACCAATGCGGCGGCTGGAACACCTCCTTGGTCGGGCCCTTGAAGCCCTCGTCAGCGAGGACCAGGGGTCCCGCGGGGACCGGCACGACGGACACCTCCATGATCAAAATATACTCTCACCAGCTGAGGAAGAGACGCAGCCGTACCGGCGGCGGTGTGGACTTACCCTATCTGGTTCAGGCGGGACAGCCCTTCCTGGCGCGGGTCGGCTCCCCCCGGGTAGGGCACCGCGCCACACATGACCATCCATCGACACAGCATGATCATGAGCCCGGCAGGACCAACGGGAGACACGACTCACACCAGATGTCCGTGAGTGGACACCCAGCACTGGCGATACTATCCACACCCCGTAGCGACCGGCATCAACTCCAGGCCGGCGAAGGCCTGTTCGCTCCCTTGTTTATCCGAAAGTAACCTACCAGTTCGTTTTTGTCATCTATGTCTCACGCTGAGAATTCGAATGAAGACGTTAAGCAACCATCGTGGCCGCCTAGAAACGCCGCGTAGCACGACTGATCACGAGATAGAGCGAAGCAGCCATACCCACAAGGACGCCGACCGGCAGGAAGACGGTGCCGAGACCGACGAGCCGATCGATCCCGTAGCCGACCAGCCCCCAGAACCCGATTCCGGCCAACAGGGTACCGACCGCCGTCCAGGCCTCGTCAGAGATCAGGCCCGGCCGGTACGGGCGGCGTGGCGGTCCGTCACCGGCAGGCCGATCGGGGTCCCCGGCCGGGCGAGCAGTACTGTGATCACCTTGCCCTCCGCCACCGGGCTCCTGCCCGCTCTCCTCCGGATTCGGCTTGGCTTTGTTCACGTGTTCAGAGTGTCACGACGGGAGTCTTCCCGCGCCCGGAAGAGCGCGGGATCGTAAAACGGGACCCGGGTATGCGTGGCCACCCACAGCTCAGCCCCGAGCCAGCCGAAAACTCCCACAAAGATGGCCCAGGCGAAGGCGGTGAGGTCGATGGTGCTCGACCCTTCAAGGCTCACGAGCAGAGCACCCAGAATTACGATCTTCATAAGGTAGGTGCCGAGCGCAGCAGGTAGCACCATCGCCCTCGCGCGCCGGGCGACGACACTCACCACCACCTTGCTCGCTGTGAAGAAAAACCCGACCAGGCACAGGCCGAGCGCAACAGCGACAATCCCGGCCGTACCCCGGGCGACACCCGCGGCCACCAGGCCGGGCAGCGCAATGATGGCAAGCACGCCCAAACCAAGCCTGATCGTCCGCCCGGCAGAAACGATCATGCTCGCCGCACCGATCGCTGGCCACTCAGCAACAGCGCCAGGAGCCCGATCAGACCGAGGCCGACCACGGAGGCGAGAATGGGCAGCGGCTGCCGCGAGAAGGAGGCGGCCACCCCGCCAAAGCCGAGCAAAGCTGCCCAGAAGTACATGATGAGAACCGCGCGGACATGGGATTTCCCGATTTCCAGCATCCGGTGGTGCAGATGCATCTTGTCCGCGGCGAACGGCGACCGGCCGGCACGGGTCCGGCGGACCACGGCCAGCCCGAGGTCAATGAACGGCACCGCCAGCACGGCCAGTGGAACAGCCAGCGGAATCAGTGACGGCAGAGATCGGGACGGCCCGGCGTATCCGCCATAGGCGACCTGGCCGGTTACCGAGATCATGGAAGCGGCTGAGAGCAGACCGACCAACATCGAGCCGGAGTCCCCCATGAACAGCCTGGCCGGGTTGAAATTGTGCGGCAGGAAGCCGAGGCACACCCCGGCGGTGACGGCGGCCAGTAACGCCGCCGGCGCCGCCCGGGAGAAGTGATTGATCACAGCAACCTCGTAGGCGAAGTAGAACGTGGCTCCCGCGGCAATTGCCGCAACCCCCGCGGCAAGACCGTCCAACCCGTCGATGAAGTTCATGGCGTTGACAAGAACGATCGTGGCGAGAATTGACAGCGGCACGGCTGTCTCCGGTCCGAGGCTGACGGTGGTGTCGCTGTCCGGATTGACAGCGAACGACCACTGGACGCCCAGCAGAACCATCACCCCGGCGGCCGCGACCTGACCCGCGAGCTTCGTCAGCGGATCCAGCGGCCACCGGTCGTCCACGACTCCGAGCAGGCAGATCACAATGGCCGCGGCACCCACCGCGTGTGGTTCGGCCCAGTCCCGCGAGACCGAGGACAGGAACGGCAGGTTATCGGCGACTTCCAGACCGGCCACGAGCCCCGCGAGCATGGCGAGCCCACCGAGACGCGGGGTCGGCACCGCATGTACGTCACGGTCACGGACGCCAGCGACGGCGCCGATCCAGATGGCGAAGCCCCGTGCGACCGGCGTGCACAGGAATGTGACCGCTGCCGACACCGCGAATACGAGCAGATACTCCCGCAACAGCCCGCAACCTTCGCTGATCTACCGCGCCGCCACCACGGCGTGCCTGATGGATGTTGGTCGATGTGGGCATTGATCCGTACGATCGAAGAAGACACGCCCTAGCGCTGGTAGACAGGATGCCGGCCGACCAGGACAGAGACCGCTCTGGCCACATCGGGGGCGGCGAGCGGGTCACGGACCGCTCGGGCGATCAGAGCCGCGATCTCCTTCATCTCGTCCTCCCGCATGCCCTGGGTGGTAACCGCCGGGGTGCCAACCCGGATACCGGAGGAAACCGCGGGCGGCTGCGGGTCATACGGGATGGCGTTCTTGTTCAGTGTGATCCGCGCGGCATCACACCGGGCTTCCGCGTCCTTACCGGTCACGCCAAGAGCGCGAAGATCGAATAGGGCGAGATGCGTGTCGGTGCCGCCGGCAACCGGCCGCACACCCTCCGCGGCGAGCCCGTCCGCGAGAGTCTGGGCGTTAGCGATGACCTGACGTGCGTAGTCAGCGTAGGCGGGGGTGGCGGCCTCCCGCAACGCCACCGCCTTGGCCGCGACCGCGTGCATGAGCGGGCCGCCCTGGCTGAACGGGAACACCGCCTTGTCGATCCGCTGGGCCAGCTCCTCGCGGCAGAGGATCATTCCACCCCGCGGCCCACGCAGGACCTTGTGAGTAGTGAAACTGACCACGTCGGCATAGGGCACCGGGCTGGGGATGGCCCCGCCCGCCACCAGACCGATGAAGTGCGCGGCATCGACCACCAGCCATGCCCCGACCTCGTCGGCGACCGAGCGGAAGGCGGCGAAGTCAATCAGCCGGGGATACGCGGTGGCGCCACAGATAATCATTTTAGGTCGATGCTGACGCGCGAGGTCGCGGACCTCGTCATAGTCGATCATTTCGGTGTCTTCGCGCACCCCGTAGGCGACGACATCGAACCACTTCCCGCTGAAGTTGACCCGACTACCATGAGTAAGATGACCGCCGTGCGGCAGCGACATCGCCAGCACGGTGTCACCGGGCGCGAGTAGCGCGGCGTACACCGCGAAGTTGGCCTGCGCTCCGGAGTGTGGCTGCACGTTCGCGTGCTCGGCGCCGAAGAGCTTCTTCGCTCGAGCGATGCCGATCTCCTCCGCGCGGTCAACGACCTGGCAGCCACCGTAGTAGCGACGGCCCGGGTAGCCCTCGGCGTATTTGTTCGACAACGTCGACCCGAGGGCCGCCAGCACCGCCGGCGAGGTGAAGTTCTCGCTCGCGATGAGCTGAAGACCCCCACGGAGCCGGTCCAGTTCGGCCAGGACGACGTCCGCGATCTCGTGGTCCTCGGCCTGGAGCTGATCGAAGTCCGGGCCCCAGAACGGGGTGCTCATAAGCTGCCTCTCCTCGTGCGCGCCGCGCGCCTGGCCCTAGCCGCGCGATTGCGCCGTCCGCGCGAAGGCCGCCGGGCCGGAAGCGGCCAGACAGGGGAGTGTCCCGATCGCAACGCCCCGTCCTCGGCTGGTCCAACCCCCGCCCCGACAGCTTACGGCGTGGGGCCGCGACCGGCCGAGGGTGTCATGCGGTCGCGGCGGGTTCCTGCACGGAGGACAGCACCTCGCGCAGCGCCGCCATACCGATCGCGCCCGTCCGCAGCACCCGCGGGACCTCACCGGTACAGTCAACGATCGTCGACGCGATGCCGGCCGAGCACGGACCGCCGTCAAGGTACACCTCAACAGAATCACCGAGCTGCGCCATGGCGTCATCCACCGTGGTCGCGGGTGGCTGGCCGCTGATGTTCGCGCTGGACACGGCCATCGGCCCGGTACGGCCAAGCAGTTCAATCGCGACCGGGTGCAGCGGCATCCGCACCGCCACAGTGCCACGGGCGTCACCGAGATCCCAGCTCAACGACGGCGCGTATGGCACGACCAAGGTCAGCCCACCCGGCCAGAATGCCCGGACCAGGTCCCTGACCGGCTCGGTAACCCGCTCGACAAGCCCGTCCAGGGTGCGCCACGAGCCAACGAGCACCGGCACCGGCATGTCCCGGCCACGGCCTTTGGCCGCGAGCAGCGCGCGGACCGCGACCTGATCGAAGGCGTCCGCACCCACGCCGTACAGGGTGTCAGTGGGCAACACGACGAGCCGGCCGTGGCGCACCGAGCGGACGGCTGCCTCCAGCCCGGCCGCACGCTGTCCGGGGTCCGTGCAGTCATACCGTTCGCTTGCCGACTCCCTTGGCCTCACTGGCTCCCCCATTACTTCAGCGATCCTTCATCACAGTCCGGCAGCACAGCACATCACCAGTGCGCGTCTACCGCTCCCGCGACCGGCGTGACGCCGAGACGAACCGGTCCCGCCCCGCCAGGTCGAGATGGTCCTGGACATCCTCCCAGCAGCCGGAGTCACGCAGCAGCGCAGGGACTGCCGAGCCGTGGCGGTCGGAATGTTCGATCACCAGCTTCCCGCCGTCCCGCAGCAGGTCACTCGCCACCCGTACGACCGCGCGGACCCCCGCCAGACCATCCGGCCCGGCCCACAGGGCAGCGGGCGGATCATGTATGCCGACCTCGGGATCAACCTTGTCCCGTTCGTCGTCCCACAGGTACGGCGGGTTGCTCACCACGAGATCGACTCGACCTACCAGGTCTGCCAACTGCTGGACAACCGCCGTAGCTGGCTCGCGACCGTCGTTGCGGCCATGCCCAGCCGGGTCGATCCCGACATCGGCGCGATGCAGCGTCACCCGGCTGTCGGTACCGACAAAACCATGATCGACGATGTTGCGACCTGCCCACACCAAGGCTTCCGGATCAACGTCGACGGCGTGTACGCACGCGCCGGGCAGTTCCTCCGCGAGCGCGAGGGCGATCGCGCCGGAACCAGTACAAAGATCCACACAGATCGGCCGCGCCCAGCCAGCCGCTCGAACCGCGTCGAGGGCCCATCCGACCACGACTTCGGTCTCCGGCCGGGGTATGAACACCCCGGGGCCCACCGCCAGGGTGAGATAACGGAACCCGACGCTGCCGACCAGGTGCTGGAGGGGCACCCGCGCGGCCCGACGGGCGACCAGATCCTGAAACCGGTCCTGATCCGCCAGCGTGATGGCCGTCGTCCGCCGCAGCCGCCACCGGGGCTCGCCGGTGACATACGCGGCGAGCTGTTCAGCGTCCGACCGGGGGCTTGGCACCCCGGCCGCGGCGAGAGTGGTGACCGCGCTGTCCAGCACATGCGCGGCCAGCCCGGCGCTGGGCTCACCGGACGTCATGACCCGGCCCCGGCCGAAAGCCTCGCCGCCAGGTCCGCCGCGACAAGAGCGTCCAGTACCTCGTCAAGCTCACCGTCGAGTACCTGATCGAGATTGTGCGCCTTGAAACCGACCCGATGATCGCTGATCCGGTTCTCCGCGAAGTTGTAGGTACGGATCCGCTCGGAGCGGTCCACCGTGCGAACCTGGCTGGCCCGTGCCGCCGATGCCTCCGCCTGCGCCCGCTCGCGGGCCGCCGCGAGGAGCCGTGCGCGCAGGATCCGCAGCGCCGACTCCTTGTTCTGCAACTGGCTTTTCTCGTTCTGGCAGGACACCACCAGACCGCTGGGAAGATGGGTGATACGCACTGCCGAGTCCGTCGTGTTGACGCTCTGCCCACCGGGGCCCGAGGAGCGGTACACGTCGATGCGCAGCTCGTTGGGGTCGATATCGACCTCGACATCCTCAGCTTCGGGAAGTACCAGCACTCCGGCCGCCGAGGTGTGGATGCGACCGGCCGACTCGGTGACCGGAACCCGCTGGACCCGGTGGACACCGCCCTCGAACCGCAGCCGCCCGAACACGCCGCCGGTGGTCATCCGGCCAGCCTTCACCGCCACGCTCACGTCCCGGTAGCCGCCGAGATCGCTGGGATTCGCGTCCAGGATCTCGGTCCGCCAGCCGCGTCGCTCAGCGTAGCGCAGGTACATCCGCAGCAGGTCGCCAGCGAACAGCGCCGACTCCTCACCGCCCGCGCCCGCCTTGATTTCCATAATCGCATCACGGGCGTCGTCGGGATCGGTGGGCACCAGATGGGTGTGCAGCCGGTCCCGCAACACCGCGTGCGTGGCCTCAAGCTCCGCGACCTCGGCGCGGAACGAGGCATCCTCGGCGGCGAACTCCCGGGCGGTCGCGAGGTCCGCATCGACCCGGTCCAGCTCACGCGCGGTCTCCACGACCGGGGCCAGCTCCGCGTACCTGCGGCCGAGGCTGCGTGCCAGAATCGGGTCAGCGTGCACAGACGGATCGGCGAGACGGTCCTCCAGCTCGGCGTGCTCGGCAAGCAGACCGTCGAGTGGAGTGGTCATTTCGGGAATCTCCTGGTCTAGAGAGCCAACGGCGGTATGATCATTTTTTCATCGCGCCGCCGGAGGCCCGCCTGACCCCCAAAAGACTTCCAGCGGCGACCACTAAGCCGAGCCGATGAAAACATCGATCATGACTCTAACCCGCGCCAGCGGCGGCCCCGTGGGCCACTGGGACCCAAACCGCTGACAGACGCCACGCAGCGCCCGCGCCACTGTCACACCGGGCACGGGCGCTGCGGGCGCGTTACCTCACTTCGTCCCAGGCCCAGGCTTGTCACCCGGACGACGGCGGCCGAAGCGCCGCTCGAACTTCTCGACCCGACCGCCGACATCCAGGATCTTCTGCTTGCCAGTGTAGAACGGGTGGCACTGTGAGCACACTTCGGCGTTGATCACGCCGTCCGACTTGGTGCTACGGGTGGTGAAGGTCGAACCGCAGGTGCAGACAACCGTGGTCTCACGGTACGCCGGATGAATATCAGCCTTCATGATCCTTCTTCCCGAAGTGGCCGCCGGGTCGCCCTGTCGCGGACGCGAGGACGTGAACCGGTGCCGGGTCTCAGCGTTCCAGTCTGCCAGAAGCTTCCGGCCATCCAGGGACAGCACCGTGTGGACGCTGCCCAGGGGGTCCGCACAACGGGTTCTCAGTCCTGGCCCGGAGTGGCAGTCGCGATCTGCATCAGGAACTCGTAGTTCGTCCGCGTCTTCTTCAGCCGCTCCAGCAGAAGGTCAAGCGCCTGCTGCGACTCCAACGTGTGCAGAACCCGCCGCAGCTTGTGCATGATCACAAGTTCGTCCGGCGCAAGCAGGATGTCCTCCTTACGGGTTCCGGAGGGGTCGACATCGATCGCGGGGAAGATCCTCTTATCGGCAATCTTGCGATCGAGCTTGAGCTCGGCGTTGCCGGTCCCCTTGAACTCCTCGAAGATCACAGTATCCATCGTGGAGCCCGTCTCCACCAGGGCCGTGGCGATGATCGTCAACGACCCGCCGTTCTCGATGTTCCTGGCCGCGCCGAGGAAACGCTTCGGCGGGTAGAGCGCCGTGGAGTCCACGCCACCCGACAGGATCCGACCGGACGCGGGTGCGGCCAGGTTGTAGGCCCGCCCGAGCCGAGTGATCGAGTCGAGCAGCACGACGACGTCCTCACCCAGTTCCACCAGGCGCTTGGCCCGCTCGATGGACAGTTCGGCGACGCTGGTGTGGTCCGACGGCGGTCGGTCGAACGTCGAGGCGATGACCTCGCCCTTGACCGACCGTTGCATGTCGGTCACCTCCTCCGGACGTTCATCGACGAGAACGACCATGAGGTGGCATTCCGGGTTGTTCGTGGTGATCGCGTTCGCGATGGCCTGCAGCACCATCGTCTTACCCGCCTTGGGCGGGCTGACAATCAGCGCGCGCTGCCCCTTACCGAGCGGCATCACCAGGTCGATCACCCGGGTGGTCAGCAGCTGCGGCTCGGTCTCCAACCGCAGCCGCTCCTGCGGGTAGAGCGGGGTGAGCTTGGTGAACTCGGGACGGTTTCGCGCCTCGTCGGGCTCCAGCCCATTCACCGTGTCGAGCCGGACCAATGCGTTGTACTTGTCCCGCCGCTGCTCGCCCTCCTGCGGCGCCCGGACGACGCCGGTGATCGCGTCACCGCGGCGCAGGCCATGGCGGCGAACCTGGGCCAAGCTCACATAGACGTCGGTCGGGCCCGTCAGGTAACCGCTCGTGCGCACAAACGCGTAGTTGTCGAGAACGTCAAGAATACCCGCGACCGGGACCAGAACGTCGTCCTCGCGGACAATCGGCTCCGACTCGCTGAAACCGCCACCCTGGCGGCCACGGTTACGGCCCCGCTCCCGGAACCGGCCGCGGTTACGCCGATTCCCGCCACCGAATTCGTCGTCGCGATCGCCCTGGCCACGATCGGCCTGGCCACGATCGGCTTGGCCGCGATCAGCCTGGCCACGATCGGCCTGGCCACGATCGGCCTGGCCACGATCGCCTTGGCCGCGATCAGCCGAGCCCCGTCCCCGGTCGCCCTGCTGGCGCCCCTGGCGCTCAGCGGCGACGGGACGGTCAACCGAGGCACGCTCCCCGTCGACCTGCTGACGCTCACGCCTGTCGTCTCGGCCACGCCCGCTGCCGTTCTCCGACACGCGAGGAACACTGGCCGGCTCGGCCACCGACGTGACGGGCACGCCGGCCACCGACGGTTCCGCTGGAGTGGTGGACGGCGCTGTGGCTGGGGTGGTGACCACCGGCGACGCGGCACCCGGCGCGGCTTCTTCCGTGCTGGCGGCCCGCACATTCTCGGATCCGCTCTCCGGACCGGGCGCGCTCGCCCCACCACGGGTCTCCCGCGAGCCAGACAGCGCGTCGGTCAGTGTCGTCTGCTCACCACCGGCTGTGGACGGGCTGCCCGATGCCCGAGAAGCCCCACGGCGGGTCCGGACACGCATAGCGCCCTCGGCCGGGGCCGCTGCCTCGGTTGAGGGCGCGGAGAGCGGAGGATTGGAGGAGACCGGAGGATTGGAGGAGACCGGAGGATTGACAGCGTCCCCTGCCTTTGTGGACGGAGTTGAGGTACTCCGGGCCGGCTGCGGGGCCGGTTGCGCCTCAGCGGCGGCCGCGGCCGGCCGGGCGGCGGTGGCAGCCGCACCTGCGGCGGCGCCGGCGGGAGTCTGAACGTTCTGGATGGCCGCGATGAGCTGCCCCTTTCGCAGGCGTCCCACGCCCTGAATACCCAACGAACTTGCCATGGCCTGCAGCTCCGGCAGGAGCATGGCTGAAAGGCCGGTGCCTGACCGCCGGCGTCGCGGAGAACCAGCGTCCACGGACGACGTCGGTGTCTGGGGCTCCGCGGACTCACGTGCGCTGTCAGGCAGCACGTCGGTGGTGTCGCTCAAGATGTTCCTTCCCTGAAGGGACCGGCTCAAGGGAGCCGGGTGACGCTTGTTGACCTTCTTCGCCCGGGCATCCCATGTGGAAACGATGTTCAGCGCCAGGTAGGCAAGCAGAGCGCCCGTGGACGGCGCTAACGGCTGAGCGCCGCGTGCGAACTCGTCAATCCCGCTGAGGACTTGTCGGTGCTGGCCGAGGCTTCGATGACGAGGCTGAGGCACCAAGTTCCGGCACCATGATCCGGCTACGATGAACCGGTAGCACCGGCGGGCGAGCACGCGCCGCGGCGGCAGCGAGTGCAGTCATCAGACTATCCAGACGGAGTCATCTGGGCAACAACCTTCGAGGGGCATTGCTTCGGAGTCCTCCGTTTCCAACCCGAGCCGCGACCATTTCGGCTGGATGTCGCCCTCAACGAGGATCTGGCCCGCGGTGCGGATGGGGGTTTCGGACACCGGGCCGGGTGGAACCCGAACCGACGGCGTCAGCCCGCGACGAGCTCGACCCGTGCTCCGTTCCTGTCCACAGGCAGATTGAACACGGTGAAGCTGTCCCCGCCACATGCGCGGGCAGCCTCGGCCTGCTCCGCCCCCACGGCCAGCGCCAGCACCGTCGGTCCAGAACCCGACAGCACGGCCGCCAGGCCCGCCGCTCGCAGCCGTCCGAGCAGATCGCGGGTCTCAGGCATGGACGGCAGGCGGTAAGGCTGGTGCAGCCGGTCGTCGGTAGCCGCCACCAACGCGTCCAGCCAGGACGCTGTACCCAACCGGCTGGCGCCGGGCTGACCGCCAGGAAGATGGCTCTCGCCAGGCCGGCCTGCCCACTCCTGACCGCCAGCCTGGATCCCCAACGTCTGTGCAGGCAACGTCTCCGGAGACAGGGTTCCTGACATCGCCACTGCTAACAAAGCCGCACGCCCCGCATTAACCGCGGCGTCGACATGCGGCACGTTAGCCGGCAATACCGCCCGCGCCACAGATGTCAACTGGCGGTGGGCGGGAATGAAGACTACAGGCTGTAGATCATCTGGCGGATCGATTCGAACTGCCTGCGGGCGACCGCCATTATCGTACCAAGCCACGGTGAATCCACCGTAGAGGACAGGGGCGATGTTGTCCGGATGACCCTCGATCTGACAGGCGAGCGCGAAGACGTCCGCGGTGCTCAGATGACCCCCGCCCAACGCGCTCGCGGCAAGGAGGCCCGCCACGATGGCCGCGGCCGACGAACCGAGTCCACGGCCATGCGGGATGCGGTTGATACAGGTCAGGCTCAGCCCGGTCGGCCCGAGGCCGAGCGCGTCCAGCCCAGCCCGCAACGCGCGCGCGACCAAGTGGCTCTCGTCTCTGGTGCCATCGTCCTCGCCGGTCACGTCAATCGACAGGCCCGACTCCGTCACAACGACCGTCAGATCGTCGTAAAGGCCCAGCGCAAGCCCACAGGCGTCAAAACCCGGCCCAAGGTTCGCGCTGGTCGCCGGCACCCGCACGCTGACTCTGGCCGGCACCGGAGCCCGGGGCGCACGGCTCATGACCGCCGCAGATCAAGAGCCACGGCCGCGGCGGCAGCCGTCGCCGGTATGGTCACCGGCTTGGCCGCTCCGCTGATCGCCCAGTCCGGGTCCTTGAGCCCGTTGCCGGTCACCGTGCACACGACCCGTTCGCCGGCCTGGATGAGGCCGGCGGCACGCGCCTGGAGAAGCCCCGCCACGCTCGCCGCGCTGGACGGTTCGACGAACACGCCTTCCTTGTGCGCGAGCAGCCGGTAGGCCGAGAGGATCTGACGGTCGTCGACCGCGTCGATGGCGCCACCCGAGGCATCCCGGGCATCCAGCGCGAAAGCCCATGACGCGGGGTTGCCGATCCGGATCGCGGTAGCGATCGTCTGCGGTGTGGTGACCACACTGCCACGCACGATGGGCGCGGCGCCGGCCGCCTGGAAACCATGCATGCGGGGCCGGCCGGAACCGTGGAGTGTGTCGTCCTCGACATAGCCGCGCCAGTAAGCGGTGATGTTCCCGGCGTTCCCGACCGGCAGGCAGTGGGCATCGGGCGCCGCGCCCAGATCCTCGACGATCTCGAAGGCAGCGGTCTTCTGCCCTTCCAGGCGGAACGGGTTGACCGAATTGACGAGGGTGACCGGAAAGGTTTCGGCAAGGTCCCTGGCGACCCGCAGGCAGTCGTCGAAGGAGCCGTCAAGTTGCAGGAGCCGTGCCCCATGCACCAGCGCCTGCGCCAGCTTCCCTAACGCGATCTTTCCGCTGGGTACGAGCACGGCGCAGGTCAGCCCGGCACGAGCCGCGTACGCGGCGGCGCTCGCGCTGGTGTTACCGGTCGACGCGCAGATCACCGCCTGCGAGCCCGCCTCGACCGCGCGGCTGATCGCCATGGTCATCCCACGGTCTTTGAACGAGCCGGTCGGATTGGAACCCTCGACCTTGAGATGGACCTCACACCCGGTCACCGCGGAGAGATGCTCCGCCGGCAGCAGCGGGGTTCCGCCTTCCCGGAGGGTCACCACCGGGGTGTCCGCGGAGACCGGCAGGCGGTCCCGATATTCCTCGATCACGCCGCGCCACACCCGCCGGCTGCGGTTGACCGAGCCCGGAGCTCCTCCAGCCGCGGCCGCGGCCGCGGGCATGCCCGTCATCCGCGGCTGCGGCTGCGATGCCGCCACTGGCGATGTCGTCACAGCTCACCTCCCTCTACCCGCATCACACCCGCGACCGCCCGGACGACGTCCAGTTCCCGCAGCTCCTCGACTGTCGCGGACAGTGCCGCGTCACTGGCGCTGTGCGTGATCAGAACAAGACTCGCGTCGTCGCCATGGCCGTCTTGGCGGACACTCTGTATGGAAACGTCCCGATGGGCGAATGCGGCGGCGACCGAGGCGAGCACTCCGGTCTTGTCCGTCACATCCAGGTTGATGTGGTAACGGGTCACGGTGGCGCCTATTGGCAGCACAGGCAGCTCGGCGTAGGCCGACTCGCCCGGACCCCGGCGGCCGGCCAGCCGGTTGCGCGCCACCGCCACCAGATCGCCCAACACCGCGGAGGCGGTCGGTGAACCGCCCGCCCCGCGACCGTAGAACATCAGTTGCCCAGCCGCATCCGCCTCGACGAACACGGCGTTGAACGCCTCCCGGACTCCGGCGAGCGGATGGGAACGGGGAATCATCGCCGGATGCACCCGCACACTCACGCCCGGCGTCTGCGGTGACCGTTCGGCAATGGCCAGCGCCTTGACCGTGCACCCCATCGCGCGGGCGCTGGCGATGTCCGCGGCGGTGACGCCGCCGATGCCCTCCCGATAGACGTCGGCCAGCGTGACCCGGGTATGAAAGGCGAGCTGCGCAAGGATCGAGGCCTTGGCGGCGGCGTCGAATCCATCGATGTCCGCGCTCGGGTCGGCCTCCGCATATCCGAGGGTGGTCGCCTCGTCGAGCGCCTCGGCAAACCCGGCACCGGTTTCGTCCATCCGGGTGAGGATGAAGTTGGTGGTGCCGTTGACGATGCCGAGCACCCGTCGGACGCGATCACCGGCGAGGCTCTCCCGCAGCGGGCGCAGCAGCGGGATCGCACCGGCGACCGCGGCCTCGTCGTAGAGGTCCACGCCGTGTTCGGCCGCCGCGCCGTACAGCGCGGCACCGTGGGTGGCCAGCAGCGCCTTGTTCGCGGTCACCACCGATTTTCCCGCGCCGAGCGCCGCGTGCAGCCAGGTGCGGGCCGGCTCGATGCCGCCCACCACCTCGACGACAATGTCGATGTCCTCCCGGGTCGCGAGCCCTTCCGCATCCGTGGTGAAGATCCTTGGATCGACCGGCAGGTCGCGGACCACCGACAGGCGGCGGACCGCGATACCGGCGAGGTCCAGGGGCGCGCCCACCCGAGCGGCGAGGTCCTCGGCGTGGGTGTGCAGGAGCCGGACGACCTCACCCCCGACCACACCGCACCCGAGCAGGGCAATCCTCATCCCGCGTTCCTCACCATGTGGTTCTCGTCATGGATTCCTCATCGTGCGTTCGCCCCGCCGTCGCCCGGACGCGCGCCGCCCCGGACAGCCACACCGACGCCGGTCCGGGCATCCCCGCGCTCGACCCCGTCGATCTCGGGGTCGGGCTCGGGGATGCCCGCTTCGTCGATGTCAAGACGCAGCATGTCCATCTCGGTCTCCCTGCGGACGATCATGCGAGCCCGGCCGGCGCCGACCGCGACAACAGGTGGCCGCGGAACATGGTTGTAGTTGCTTGCCATGGACCGGTGGTACGCCCCGCTCGCCGGCACAGCGACAAGATCGCCAGGCCGGATGTCGGCAGGCAGCGCCACATCGTGGGCGATGACGTCGCCGGACTCGCAATGCTTGCCCACCAGCGTCACCACGCGGGGTGCAGCCATGCTGCGCCGAGAGACAAGGCGGGCCGTGTAGCGTGCATCATACAGCGCGGTACGGATGTTGTCGCTCATCCCGCCGTCGACGCTGACATAGGTACGCAGCCCCGGCAGTTCCTTGACCGTCCCGACCTCGTACAGCGTGATCGCGGTCGGGCCACTGATGGCCCGGCCCGGTTCGACCGCCAGCCGCGGGACGGCGAGTCCGGCCGCGGCGCACTCCTTGCCGACGATCGCGCGGAGCCGGTCCGCGACTTCCGCGACCTCCAGTGGCGCGTCCTCGCCGGTGTAGGCGATCCCCAGGCCACCGCCGAGATCGAGCTCAGGCAGTTCGGCCCCGTGGGCATCGCGAACGGCGGCCAGCAGCCCCACCATCCGATGGGCGGCCAGCCCGAAACCGGCGGTGTCGAAAATCTGCGAGCCGATGTGCGCGTGGGTCCCGACGAGCTCAAGGTGCTCGGGCGCGGCCAGCACCTGACTGATCGCCTCGGCCGCGGCACCGCTGGCCAGGGAGAAGCCGAACTTCTGGTCCTCCTGCCCGGTGGCCACGTAGTGGTGGGTGTGAGCCTCCACTCCGGGTGTGACCCGGACGAACACCCGCTGGCGCACGCCGGCCCGCGCGGCCACCGCCGCCAGCCGAGAGATCTCCACGAACGAGTCGACGACGATCCGCCCTACGCCGTAGGCGACCGCCCGCCGCAGCTCAGCGGTGGACTTGTTGTTGCCGTGGAAGAGCAGCCGCTCGGGCGGAAAGCCCACCGCTTCCGCGATGCCCAGCTCACCACCTGTGCAGACATCCAGCGAGAGCCCTTCGGCGAGCACCCATCGGGCGATGGAACGCGACAGCAACGCCTTGCCCGCGTAGTAGACGTCCCCGTCTGCGAAAGCGGAGCGCCACGCCCGGCAACGCGCCCGGAAGTCCTCCGTGTCCAGGATGTAGGCGGGCGTGGCGAACTCGGCGGCGAGCGCGTCAACCCGCAGCCCGCCGACCCGCAGCACACCGTCCGTGTCCAGAACGGCGGACGCCGGCCACAGCCCTTCCTCCAGCTGCGTCTGATGCTGGGCGAGATAGATCACATCACGCACAAACAGTCACATCCTCATCACGCGTATCCGCGCCGCGCACGAACAGTCACATCCTCGTCAGGGCCGGCACTCCCAGCAGCCGCAGGCCACTCGCAAGCACGGTCCTGGTCGCCTCAGCCAGGAGCAGCCGCGCTCCGCCCAGCGCACCCGCCCGCTCGTCCCCCTGCGGCAGTACCCGGCAGACGCCGTGAAAACGGCGGTACGTGCCGGCGAGTTCCTCGAGGTAACGCGCCACCCGGTACGGCGCCCGGCGATCGGCCGCGGTCCGCACGACCCTCGGCAGCTCACCCAACGCCCGCAGCAGGTCGCCTTCGCGCGGATGGGTCAGCAACAGCACATCGGCGCCCTCCGCATCCAGGGACAGTCCCAGCTCTCCGGCACTGCGCAGCAGCGCGCGGATCCGGGCATGGGCGTGCTGGACACAGAAAAACGGGTTGTCATCCGTCTGGCCGGCGATGACGTCCAAGTCGAGCACGAGGGCGCTGTCCAGCGGAACACGGACGAGCCAGTAACGGGCGGCGTCGGCGCCGACGGCATCCACCAGATCATCGATCAGGGGCGGTCCCCCGGCCCATGCCAGCGTCCGCACCGGCGCACCGCCGCGGGTCAGCGTCACCCGCTGCCCGATGGGCCCGCGGTCACGACGGACGCCGCCAGGCCGCCCCGGCTGAGCCTCGCCCGCCGCCGCGGTGACCGCACCGATCCCGGCAAGACCGCCGCCCTGACCGCCGGCCGCGTCGAGCAGCCGAGCCGATGCGTCCGCCACGGCTGCTCGGCGCGCGGCGGCAAGGGTGACCGGGCCGGCCGGGTGTGCGTACCCGGTCTCGGCGTTCGCCCGGGTGGCGCAGGCCTCGGGCGGACCGCGCCAGCCCTTCACAGCCGGGCCGCATCCGTAACTGCCGCCCGCGCGCACGACCGTACGTGCGATCTCGCCGAGAGCCCCGCCAGCCAGCCGGATGTTGAGGAAACCGGGACCGGCCACCGCCACCGCGGCCACCGCCTGATCCTGGCGCAACCGGCCCGCGACCGCCTCGGCGACCTCGCGCGGTGATCGCCGGGCCGAGCGGGCGAGGCGCAGCGCGATCGGCGTGGCGTAATCACCACGATCAAAAAATCTGAGGCGCTCGACCGGCACCACCGTGGGGATCACCACATCAAGCGCGCCGTCCGCGACCAGCTGCCCGATGATGGCCCGCAGAACTTCCGCGAGGCCGTCGGGAGTCATGGCGTGATGTTATCGGCGGTGGGCGGCGGTAGTGGCACGGGACAGCGGAACCGATCGCCACCGATCATCACGCTGTCGACGGCAGGCAGCCCGCGCTCCAGCGGCCCGCGTGTCAGACGGTCTGGCCGTGGCCGGCCAGCCTGCGCACAACCCCGATCAGCTCATCCGGGTCGAACGGCTTCGTGAGGTAGTAGTCGACGCCAAGACGCTTCCCGCGCCTGAGATCGGCGGCCTGGGCACGGGCGGACAGCAGGATCACCCGGATGTCCGCTGTCTCAGGGTCGTCGCGCAGCCGAGCGATCACGTCCCAGCCGTCCAGGTGAGGCATCATGACATCCAATGTGATCACCTGTGGCGCGATGTCCCGCACCCGCTCGAGGCAGTCCAGCCCGTCGATCGCGGTGTGCACCTCGAAGCCCTCCAGCTCAAGGTTGACCACCACGAGCTGACGGATCACCGCGTCATCATCGACAACGAGGACACGTGGGGGGGCGCAATACACATCGGGAGCTTACGGCGACCCGTCTACACGGCCACCGTCGCGGTCCTGGTACGGTATACCCGCTTGCCCTGAAGCCCCCGTAGCTCAGGGGATAGAGCACCGCCCTCCGGAGGCGGGTGCGCAGGTTCGAATCCTGCCGGGGGCACCCAGGTATGTCCTGGTCATGGGGCTAATCGTAGCCGCTGTGGTCTGCCCATTCCAGATCTTGGCCACGGTTTACCCACACAGGTGGGTACATGTCGGATGTGTCGGGCGGCTGGCCAGTCAGGCCGCCGGGACGATCGCTGGTGATGATGGTCCGACATCGGGAGGAGCGTTCGCCGCCGTCTGGAGTTCGGCCCGCCACCGGATCCGGTCCGCTATCCCCCGCATGATCAGGTATTCGCGGCGCGGGACGCCGGGATCACCGGGATGGGCGGGCAGCCAGATCAACCGGGACGGGTCAGGCATGGTCCGGCCGAGCACGGCGAGCTGAGCCGCGATCCACTCTCGCCGGTCGACACGGTGGTCGCTGAGCGACTTTCCCGACCACCGACGAGAGACAAGAACCCGGCGCCCTCCGAACCCGAGTGTGGCTTGCCTGTGGGCCTTGCCCTTGCAGTAGCCTGGCGTCAGTCTGGGCCGGGGGTTGCGTGGTTGGATGCCGTAGCGTAGCCAGTTCGCGCAGGTCGGCGCACACGCCTCGAACCGCAGCGCCTCAGCGAGTCGATCGACGTGGCGACGCTGGGCGTCGGTGGTCACCTCGTGGCAGACGTCCAGCGCCTTTGTCAGGTACTTGGTGAGATAACCGATCATTCGGCCAACCTGCGCCGAGTTCGCCGTCACGCCGTCGGCGCGCAGCTGAGGCCCGAAACGGACGACGTGCGACGGCGGGTCATCGTCCCCGATTGCCTCCAACGCCTCATCCCACGTCGGCAGCGGTTCGGCCGTGGCCGGATCGACATAGCCGCCCTGGCGCTCGTCCCACTCGGGCAACCGGCCAGCGATCGTATACATCGGCTGGTCGCAGGCTGGCCACCACACCTGGTGATATGTTGCAGCCGCCACCTGACGCAGCACTGTCCGATGGTCGTGTGCTTGCCCGACTACAGCTCGCGCTCACCCTCCCAGGACCAGCACGGCCCCAGGCTCTCGTCGAGCAGGCGGACCCGACCTTTGATCGGATTCCTCACGTTCCGTCACAGGCAGCCAGACAGGCACCGTACTGCATGTGTACTGCAACGGGGGCGGACGCCGGTGGACGTTCCCGAAGCCATGACCTGCCCTGATGGATATCGGTGGACATCCATGGACGTATCGCTGAGGACTACGGATCAAGAGGTTGGGGGTTCGAGTCCCTCCAAGCGCGCCGCATCTCCGCAAGCCAGAGCCACGCAACCGATCACAGCTACGGGACTCTAGATCATTTTTACCTCTGGATCCCGCCTGACAGCCAAACTGACAGCCAAACTGACAGCCGAGCCGGCAGACGTCCACTCTCGGCTTGACAGACGTCCACCCTGGTTGCCTGATGAGATAATTCGGAGCAGGGAGGTGCCACGTGAAGCTCGATCGGGACACGCGCAAGGTCACGGCCTGGCTGGACCGTGCCCTTGCCGACAGCGGCCTGACCCAGGCCGAGTTCGCCGCCGCGCTCGGGACCTCGCCTTCCCGGTTCTCCACCTACCGCTCCGGCAGGACGAAGCCGACCGCCGCGTTCTGTTTCCGCGCACAGCGCATAGCCCAGGGCCTCGCCGCCACACGTCGTGCGCGGGTAATGTCCGCGCCGGTCACCGCTAAGATCATCCGCGACACCGACGACGAGGACTGGGCATGGCGGATGCTTCTTCAGGGCCGCGACCACCTGCGCATGCTCCTCGAGGATGGTGGTGACACGGTCTGCGCATGGGAGGCGGCCCCGCCGTCGACGGGGAGCGCCGGTTTCGACACCCTGCTGGCCGTTTTGACACGCCGCGAGTTCGACCAGGTCGGTGTCGAACCACCCGCGTGGTGCGAGCCCAGGTGCCTGCCCGAGCCGTGGATTCCCGATCATCCGTTTCTCACTCGCGAACAGGTCATCGCCAAAACCCCGGAGTTCCTGAAGGAACTCAACGTCTTCGTCCCCGCCCGCGACCTGGTCACCGCGTGACCGAAGGCTACGAGTTCACGGCAGACGAGATAACCGCTCTGCTCGCCAAGCTCGACGAGCGCCTCCGCTCGCGAGGCGCGTCTGCATCGGTCTTCATCGTAGGTGGTGCCGCTATCGCCGTCGGCTCGAGCAAGTACCTGCGACAGACAGAGGACATCGACGCGATCACCCGCGATGAAATCGTCATGGACGAGGCTCGCGCGCTGGCTGCCGAGATCGGCCTTCCGCGGAACTGGCTCAACACCCGCGCGAGCATGTGGATGCCACCAGTGCCCGAAGACGCGCCGGCGCCGGTAGCCGGGCCAGGGCTTCGCGTCACATACGCCTCGGACGAGTTCCTCCTCGCCACGAAACTGGTCGCTCAGCGTCGCAAGGACTCGCGAGACATCCTGGAGCTCGCCGCGCGTACAGGAATGACCCATGCGACGGCGGAGGATTTCGAGATGTTGATCTACCGCTACTACACAGATCCGGGCATCTTCGAGTTCATCATCGACGGGACGGACGTCCAGACCGAGGTCCGGTTGCTGGCCGAACGCGCGGTCCAGCTCCTTGCGCACGCCCAGTAGGCCAACAGCCAGCCGGTGATGGCACGGCGGTCGCGGATTGGGTAGGTCTTGTGAGTCTCACCGATCGTGCGGGGTCTACCCTCCCGCCCCTCGTTACCTGTTTTCTAGCGACAGCGAACGCTGACGGCAGCGTGAGCGGACAGGCGCGAACACCCGGGTCAGGTGAGTGTCTGTGGGGAATATGTGGAGACGTTGTACACGGTCGTGGTCCCATGGGGGCGAACGTTCAGGTGAACGGCATGATCCCCGGATAGCCAAGATGGTCTTGAAAACCGCTTCACGACGGCACGGCATCCGCACCACGGTCCAACGGTGTACCCGAGTCGGCGGACGTCGGTGGACAGGCACGGAGGCTGGCGAACGCGCACCACAGGTCACCGGACGTCCACGTACGTCGGCGAACGGTCTGCCTTGCTCTCTTAATCCGAAGTTACGTGATCATGAGCGCACCGTAGGCCGGTGACCTGGACATTTGTTCTGATCAAGGATTCACCTACTGGCTACACATCACTCTGCCGAGCGAAATAGACACTGATAGTGCGGTGGTGCACGACGTTTCCGCAGGTCACAGCTTTGCAAGTATGTCCGGCGACGAGCACACCGGCCCGGGATCTCACGTGCAGCCGACACTCGATGGCCACACGAAAAAATCATAAGAATACTGGCTACAGTTTGCCCAACGGAAGCAAAATCTGCAGGTAGATGCCGTCAGATCCAATCAAGATCACGCAACTTCGGCTTAGAGGCTCCGGCAATAGGGCTGTCCGGCTCGCGCCGCCCGGTCGGCGCCTCGCATCGTTGTTGTCGGTCGACGCCCAACACAGGGCGCCTCCCTCCGCCGCCTCGCGATCCATCCGCCCGGACGCCGCTCCCTGATCGAACGCCCTATTGCCGGAGCCTCTTAATCCGCGGGTCGGCACCCGATCGTCATGGCATGCCGCCGGGCTGTCGCGCCGTTTCCGCTTCTCGGCGCTGACGCGCCTGCGGCGCGAAAGGACAGCAACCGGCGGACACCGAGGCTGATGCCTCCCCGACGAACTCACCACTCACCCGCACACATGACCTGCGTGTCAGGTCATGCTGAGCACCTCGGCGTTCACGCCCGCCAGCCCGGTGAAGTCGGCGGACGCATCGGTCGTCAGCAGTATGCGTCCCTCGGCCACAGCCGTGGCAACAATGATCATGTCATGCGCTGGCCGCGGCCTGCCGCGGTGCATGGCGTGGACAGCGAGTCGGGCGTGTGCCCGAGCGACGTCGAGCGTGTAGTCCACAACCGGCACGCTGGCAAGCACTGCCTCTACATGCAGTGCACGACGCTGCTTGTGGGCCTCGGTCGCGCGCTCAACGCCCACGAGGAGCTCCATTGCGGTGATCGAGGCGATCGCCGCGTCGTCCGCCCCCAGGACCGCATCAATGTCGAGCGTGCCTCGCTCGAACGCGATGATGACCCCGGTATCGAGAATCACACGTCTGGCCACGTGCGGACCTGATCGGTGAAGGAGGCCCGCACGTCGGCCCGCACAGCCTCAAGATCGTCGGCAAAAGCGGGGTCCGGCGCGTGCTCCCGCAGCGCGTCTTTGAGCCGGTCGGCCGTGGTGCGCCGTTCGGGGACGAACCGGCCGACCGTGACGCCATCCCGCGTGATCACCACAACTTGTCCGTGCTCGACCGCGTCGAGCACACTGGCGAAGTTGCGGGCCGCCTGAGTGGCCGTCATGCTCTTCATGCGTTACACACTATCAGATTTACTTTGCGTATACATAACTACCATATTTCCATGGAAGCCCCTCCATGGACAGCGACCAGCGACCCAGAGCAGCGCTCTGATCACATGCGCCGCACTGTAGCAACCGGTGTAGCAACGGCTGCGGATGTGGGCGGATGTCAGCGAACGGCGGCGGACGGATGACCCGTACGCCTACCAGGCGCACACTCGAAGCATGACGATGGTCAAGAGCTCCCGCATCGCCGTCCGCCTACCCGAGGAACAGGACGCGCTGATCCGCGCGGCTGCCGAGGCCGAAGGCTCCACCGTCACCGAGTTCACCGTGAACGCCGCCGTGGCCAGAGCCAAGGACGTCCTGGCTGACCAGCGCCTGTTCACCCTGGGTAACGAGGCGTGGGCGGAATTCCTCACCGTCCTCGATCGTCCGGTGACCCGCAAGCCGCGGCTGGAGCGCCTGTTCGCCGAAGAATCGCTCTTTGAGTGAGCAGCTACTCGGCCCCCCGGCCGATCATCGCCTCCGACGACCTGTCGGCCTTCGACAGCGGCGAGCTCTCGCTCGACGACTGGCTGCGCCGACGCGCG
>NZ_CAKJTO010000022.1:30581-52523 GCF_917627405.1 Protofrankia sp. Cj5 | reverse complement strand
AGCGCCCGGCAATAGGGGACGCGGCGTCGCGGGGCCAGGGCACGCACCTCGCGTCATCGCTCCCCGTCCATCGCTGCGATGCACGCACCCCAGCCCCGCTCTTTGATCCACACCCCTATTGCCGGGCGCTCTAACCGAACATTGTCAGCGCCGCGCCGTCGGGCTGCCGGGGTTTGTAAGGACCAGCGGCGCGAGTGGCTCGGTGCTGGTGCTGGAAGCCGTGGTCCCGCCCGTAGGGACTTCCAGCGGGCGGACTCCGAGCGGTACGGGATCGGCCTCGGCCAGGCCACCGACGGAGGGGATCGGCTCGCCGTTCAAGACGCGGTTCATCCTGTCTGTGTCGAGAACACCCTCCCATTGTGCGATCACAAGGGTGGCGAGGCTGTTGCCACAGACGTTGGTGAGCGCGCGGCATTCGGACATGAACCGGTCGATGCCGAAGATGAGCATGATGCCCGCGACAGGGATTGTTCCCACCGTGGACAGGGTGGCGGCCAGGATGATGAACCCGGAGCCGGTGACTCCCGCGGCACCCTTGGAGGTGAGCAGGAGCACGCCGATGATGGCGAGTTGCTGACCGAGGGACAGCCTGATGTCGAGGGCCTGGGCGACATAGAGCGAGGCCAGCGTCAGGTAGATACAGGTGCCGTCAAGGTTGAACGAATATCCGGTCGGCACGGTGAGCCCGACGATCTGGCGCGGTGCGCCGGCGTGTTCGAGCTTGCGCATGAGCTGCGGCAACACCGACTCGGATGATGACGTGCCAAGGACGATCAGTAGTTCGTCCTTGAGGTAGCGGAGGAGTTTCAGCATGTTTATCCCGCATGCCGCGGCGATGACGCCGAGTATGACGATCACAAAAAATGCCGACGTTCCGTAGAAGATCGCGATCAGCTTTCCGAGGCTTTTCAACGTATGTAGTCCGTACGTGCCGGTCGTGAAGGCGATCGCGCCGAAGGCACCGACCGGGGCTGCGTACATGATGATCCGCAGCACCTGGAACAGTGCCTTGCTCAGCCGCTCGATACCGTACGTGATCGGCGTGCTCGTGGGGCCGCTCAGGTTGAGGGCGATGCCGAACAGTACCGAGAAGAACAGGATCTGGAGCGTGACACCGTTCGCGAAGGCACCGACCACGCTGTTGGGCACAAGGTCGGTGAGGTAGTGCCCCCAGCCTGGGTCCTTGCCCTGCGAGATATAACCGTTGACCGTTTTTGAAACCGAGATCGTCCTGGCATTGGCATGTACGCCCTTCCCCGGCTGGAGCACATTCATGACCACCAGGCCGAGGATCAGGGCGAGGGTGGTGGCGAACTCGAAGTACCCGATCGTTCTCAGTCCGAGGCGGCCGACCCGACGCAGATCACCGACCTGTGCGATTCCTCCGACGACTGTGCAGAAGATGATCGGGCCGACAATCATCTTGATTGCGTCGACGAACGTCGTGCCCAGTGGCTGCAGGTTCTCCCCGAGCTTTGGAAAGAGACCTCCCACGGCGATACCGGCCGCGATGCCGATCAGGACCCACGGGTAGAGCTGGCGGTACCAGCTCCTTCGGACACCGTTCCTAGCGGCGGACGCATGGACGGCCATCGGTTCCTCCTCTGCCGGCGGGGCCTCGTCTCGCCAGCGAGGACCGCCGAGCTGTTGTCGACTGGGCCGAACAGTGACAGCAGTCACAGGGCATCCCGCGCTTTCGTTCATATCGGTCATGGCGGCGGCCCGTGGCCGACGACAAGACCGGGTGACCGGGGTCACACTGGGATGTGTGCGGCGGATTTATGATCATTCGTGCCCCGGGCCTGGGTGGGTGCGGCGATTACGCTGGCGCAGCCTCGCCGGGCAGGTGCTGGTCGTCCAGGTCATCGTCGTCACCGTGCTCGTTGCCGCTGCGACGGCAACGTTCGTTGTCCAGGCCAGGCACGGAGAACGGGATGCCGCTCGCGGTAAGGCACTGGCCGTCGCCACGGCATTCGCCCAGTCACCGGGGCTCCTGGCGGCGCTGCGGTCCCCTGACGTGAGTGCCACGCTGCAGCCCCGCGCCGAAGCGACCCGCCGTGCGACCGGGGTGGACTTCGTTGTGGTGATGAGTCCGGGTGGCGTGCGCTATACCCATCCGGACCCGGCTCGGATCGGCGGCGTTTTCGTGGGCCACATTGCGGCTGCCGCGCGTGGCAAGGCTTTCACGGAAACCTACACCGGCACGCTCGGACCATCCGTTCGGGCGGTGGTGCCCGTTCTCGACGAGCGAGGAGATGTCGTCGGCATGGTGGCAGCCGGGATCACCCTCGAGCGGATCTCCGCCACGCTGCGACGCCAGCTGCCGGTGCTGATCGGAACCGCGGTTGCGGTGCTCATCTTCGTGGCATGTGGTGAGGTACTGGTCAGCAGGCGGCTGCGGCGCCAGACCAGGAGCCTGCGCGTAGCAGAGATCGTCCGGCTGTACGAGCATCACGAGGCGGTCCTGCACGCGGTGCGGGAAGGTTTACTGGTCGTCGGCACCGACCACCGGCTGCTGCTCGCCAACGACGAGGCCGTGCGGCTGCTGGGTCTGCCCGCGATGGCAGATGGGCGGCTAGTGCGTGACCTGCTCGTTGCCGGCTCCCTGTCCGAGCTGCTGGAGTCTGGGCGACGGGCCACCGACGAGATCCACCTGGCCGGTAACCGGGTGCTCGCGGTCAACCAGACACCGGCCAGCCGCGATGGCCGTCCGCTGGGAACTGTGACGACGCTGCGTGACTCGACAGAGCTCCTGGCGCTCACCGGTGAGCTTGACTCCGTACGCGGGTTCGCCGAGGCGCTGCGTGCTCAGGCCCACGAGGCCGCCAACCGGTTGCATACCGTCGTGACCCTCATTGAGCTGAACCGGGAACAGGAGGCCATCGAGTTCGCGACCGAGGAGCTTGCCGCATCCCAGCAGCTCGCCGACCGGCTGCTGACCGCCCTGGACGAGCCTGTTCTAGCCGCGCTGCTGCTCGGTAAGGCCGCGCAGGCACATGAGCACGGCATTGATTTCGTCATCACCGATGACACCCAGCTGCACGCTGCCCAGCCGTATGCCACCCCGATCGACCCGCGTGCGCTCGTCACCGTGGTCGGCAATCTTGTGGACAACGCCGTGGACGCCGCGCTGGCCGGGCAACCGCCGCGGTGGGTCGCGGTGACGGTCCGGATCGTAGGTGAGGTGACTGGGGAGGACGGCGAGGGGGAGCGGGAGGAGCTGATGGTCCGGGTAGCCGACAGCGGTCCCGGCCTGGACCCGGCCCGGACGGCGGCGGCGTTCGCGCGTGGCTGGTCGACCAAGGCCGGCGGCGCGCTCCACGGCCGCGGCCTCGGGCTCGCCCTAGTCCAGCAGGTTGTGGCCAGGTATGGCGGCCGGATTGATGTCACCAACGACCGCGGAGCGGTCTTCACCGTCCGCCTCCCGCTCGAACCGGTCGTGGGGGCACTGCCGCCCGCGGTGCGGGCAGTGCCGTGAGGGCAGGCGTGGTGACCAGGCCCGTTGAGCCCGGCGGGGGCATCCGTGTCCTGGTGGTGGAGGACGACCCGTTGATCGCCGAAGCGCATCAGACCTACGTCGAGCGGATACCGGGCTTCGCTGTCGCGGGTGTGGTCGACCGCGGCGGTGAGGCGTTACGGCTCGTTGCGCAGACCCCGGTCGACCTGGTGCTGCTCGACGTCTATCTACCGGACATGGGCGGTCTGGATGTCTGCCGCGCGCTGCGCGGGCGCGGGGCGCCGGTCGATATCATCGCCGTCACGTCCGCCCGCGATCTCGCGGTGGTGCGGACAGCCGTTGCCTACGGTGTGGTTCAGTATCTGCTCAAGCCGTTCAGTTTCGCGACCTTCCGGGAGCGGCTCGAGCGCTACGTCGACTACCGGCGGCGGATCGCCGGGACGGGCGTACAGCCCGGCCCCGGGGGCGTGGCTCAGCATGACGTCGACCGGGCGCTGGCCGCGCTGCGTGAGCCGATTCCCGCCGAGGCGCCGAAGGGCCTGTCCGCGGTGACACTCGATATGGTCATCGGCCAGCTCCGGGCTGCTGGTGGTCCTCTGTCCGCGGTGGAGGTCGCTGACGTCGTCGGTATCTCCCGTGTCACGGCCAGGCGCTATCTTGAGCACCTCGTCGGCCAGCACCTCACCAGCCGGACGCAGCGTTACGGTACTACCGGCCGGCCCGAGTCCCGCTATCGCTGGACAGGCCGGTGAACAGACCCTGCGGTGCGTTGGCCGCGCTTCCCGCACCAGCCGCTCCGGCCTTCCGCGAGGCTTCCCGATCCGGGCAGCGAGGATGCTGGTCGCATGGTGCCTGTGCCCGGCCCGCCGGCCGTTGCTCGTGACGTCTTCGGAGACGCTTTTGACCTCGCCTGTGTGTATGCCGACATCCTTGTCTCGGCCGGCGTCGAACGCGGACTGATCGGTCCTCGTGAGACCGATCGGATCTGGGATCGTCACCTGTTGAACAGCGCCGTGGTCGAGGAGGCAGTCGGACCAGCAAGCACCGTGGTGGACGTGGGGAGCGGCGCCGGCCTACCCGGGATTCCCCTCGCGCTCGCCCGTCCGGACATCAGGGTGACGCTTCTTGAGCCGATGCAGCGCCGGTGCGTCTTTCTGCACGAAGCGGTGGCGAGGCTCGGACTTGAGGGGCGGGTCACGGTTGTCCGGGGACGCGCGCCCAACATTGGCACTACCGTGGAAGGCCACGAGTTTGATGTTGCCGTCGCAAGGGCTCTCGCGCCTCTGGGACGGCTGGGCGCGATGCTCGTGCCGATGCTGGGACCGGGCGGTGTCATGCTTGCACTGCGCGGTTCGCGCGTTGTCGAGGAGTTGTCGGTCGCGCGAGGTGAGCTGGATGCCCAGGGCTGGTGCGAGGTGGACGTCGTGAAGTGCGGAGTCGGGCGGCTTTCGGAGCCGGCCACCGTGTTGCGCGCCGTTTGCGGCACACCTGAGCCTGGGCGCCGGCAGGGAAGTAGGAAAACGCGTGAAGCACGGCGAGAACGGGAAGCGCAGCGTGCACGTGGACACTCACGTTCCACGTGAAACAGCGTCGCGGGGAAGCAGCACGTCCATGGGTGCGGGACGGACCGCGCGTCGGTCCTCGGCTCCACCGTTGGACTCTCATGATCCATCCACCCCTATCGGAGCGGCGGCAGCGGCGGCAGTGGAAGCCTTGACCATGGAACGACGACGGCCGTTTCCGCGGCCTACCCGACGGCGCATCATTACGGTGGCCAACCAGAAGGGCGGGGTCGGGAAGACCACCACGACAGTGAATCTCGCGGCTGCCCTGGCCATGCACGGATGCCGGGTCCTGTGTATCGACCTGGACCCCCAGGGAAACGCGTCGACTGCTCTCGGCGTTGACCACCGGTCCGGTGTCCCATCCATTTACGAGGTTCTGCTCGGGGATCGGCCACTTGACGAGGTCGTGGTGCAGTCCGCCGAATCCGAGGGCCTGTACTGCGCTCCGGCCACCATCGACCTCGCTGGCGCCGAGATCGAACTGGTTTCGGTGGTGGCGAGGGAGACTCGCCTGCGGCGGGCGATTGCCGGGCTTAAGCAGGATGTCGACTACATCATCGTGGACTGTCCCCCGAGCCTTGGGCTCCTCACGGTCAACGCGCTGGTGGCGGCCAAGGAACTACTGATCCCCATCCAGTGTGAGTACTACGCGCTCGAGGGTCTCGGACAGCTCCTCCGCAACGTCGAACTCGTGCAGGCCCACCTCAATCCGGATCTGCGTCTGTCCACCATCATCCTGACCATGTACGACTCGCGGACGCGGCTGGCGGACCAGGTCGTCCACGAGGTCAAGGAGCACTTCGGGCCCCGTGTACTGGGCACGACCATCCCGCGTAATGTGCGGATCGCCGAGGCGCCGAGCTACGGCCGGTCGGTCCTGACTTACGACCCTGCCTCGCGGGGATCATTGTCCTACCTGGCCGCCGCGCGCGAGCTTGCCGAGCGAGGCTTCGAGCCGAATGGGGTGGGACTGTGACAGTGCGCAGGGGTGGACTGGGGCGAGGCCTGGGAGCGCTAATCCCGACCGCCATGGACGGCGCCGACATCGGCATCGACAGCGGTTTCGGGCTGAGGACCGGGCCGACGCCGGTTCATGGCGCGACCTTCCGGGAGATCGCGGTCGACTCGGTCACGCCGAATCCCCGTCAACCGCGGACGCATTTTGATGAGGAGACGCTCGAGGAGCTGGCCGCGAGCCTGCGTGAAGTCGGTCTGCTCCAGCCCATAGTCGTCCGCGAGATCATGCCTGGGCGCTACGAGCTGGTCATGGGAGAACGGCGATGGCGGGCATCCCGGCTCGCGGGCTTCAGCCAGATTCCCGCCATCGTGCGGGACACCACCGACGACGCCATGCTCCGGGACGCGCTGCTGGAGAACCTGCACCGCCAACAGCTCAACCCCCTTGAGGAAGCGGCGGCATACGAGCAGCTCCTGCGTGACTTCGGCGCCACTCACGAGGAGCTTGCCGGGAAACTCGGCCGGTCGCGATCCCACGTCACCAACATGATCCGGTTGCTGGGTCTGCCGCCGGCGGTCCAGCGCCGGGTGGCAGCCGGGGTGCTTTCCGCGGGCCATGCTCGGGCTCTGTTGTCGCTGGTGGATCCTGATTCGCAGGATCGCCTCGCCACCCGTATCGTCGCCGAGGGCCTGTCCGTCCGGGCTGTCGAGGAAATCGTGGCGCTGGGCGAGGAGGGGCCGCGCAAGACGGTTCCCCGTGCTCCCCGGGTTGTTCCCCCCGTTCTAGGCAAGTTCGCCGCCCGCCTGTCCGACCGTTTCGACACCCGCGTGAAGGTTGACATGGGCCGCGGCAAAGGAAAGATCACTGTTGAGTTCGGGAGCATCGAGGACCTGGAGCGGATCGTCGCGGTGATGACGGCCTCGGAAGCGGAATCAGGATCCGCGGTGGAATGAGCGGCCGCGTGCTGTCCGGCCGATCGCCGGGGCTACCGAAAGTCCGTCGTGGATTTTTCGGCTCGCTCCGCGAGCTGGACAGCCACGCCACGCGCCGCCGCGGCGTTCTGGTTGGGGCCGCCTGCCGCGGGCAGCCTCAATCCGGGCGTTTCACGTGGAACATCGCCGGTTGATTGCGCAAAATGATCATTTGATGTCGCGCCGCGCCGGTCGGTTTCTGGATCATCGGCCGAGCTCCGCCCGGTTCAGGGTGCACCGATCTCACTGGGACTACCTGTCCGATCCGCGCCCCGCGTCATGCCGCCGGGCTGGGAACGAGCAGCTGCGGGGCTGATCGGCTGGCCCGTGACGTTGTCCGTCTCACCTCCTGCCACGTTTCGAAAAAGATCCACATTGGATGCCTTAACCTGGTTGCGTGAGGGATGTCAGTGGTGACGTTGACGCTGGGACTCTGGCCACCTGGAACGTTGTGCTATGAGCCGTCGCATTGCCAACATCACTCTCGACAATATTGACGACATGCCGCGGCGCTGCCGCCGCTGCGTTTTCTGGGAGCTGGACCCTGTCGCCCGCAGCCGAGCGGAGGAGGCCGGAGGCACCGAGCTGGAGAAGGAAGCGTGGGTCTCCTCGGCCCTCCTCGAGTGGGGCAGCTGCGGGAAGATTATTTATGTGGACGGCGCCGCGGCCGGGTTCGTGATGTTCGCACCGCCCGCGTACGTGCCCCGGTCGGTGGCCTTCCCGACGAGTCCCGTCAGCCCGGATGCCGTGCTTCTTATGACTGCGAAGATCCTGGATGACTTCGTCGGGCAGGGCCTGGGACGTGTCCTCATCCAGTCGGTAGCCAAGGACGTGGTGCGTCGTGGCTTCCGCGCTGTTGAGGCCTTTGGGGATCTGCGGGGCGAGGGAACTCGGTGCGTTGTGCCCGCCGAGTACCTGCTTGCCGTCGGTTTCAAGACGGTCCGGCCGCACCACCGTTGGCCACGGCTACGGCTTGAGGTCAAGAACGCCGTGAGCTGGCGCGAGGAGGTCGAGGTCGCGCTTGAGCGGCTGCTCGGTTCGATGGCGCCGGAGGGCATGCTGCGCCAGGTCGGCAGCACCGCCGGAACAGCGCCCGCGGGCTGACCGTCCCCTGCTGGCAGCTGTTTTTCCGGGCGGGCCTCCGAGGGGGGACGGCCGACAGGGGATGGTTGTGCTGACCCGGCGGCGGGCTGCGCGCGTGGCCGTGCGCATGGCCGTGCGCGAGGTCTCAGCGGACCGTACGCGAGGCAAGTGTCGGTACCCGTAGCTGTCCTGTGGGTGGGTCGAGATCCGGAGGCAGGAACAGGCGCTGTACCGCGGCGAGGATGCCCTCGGCGACGGTGGCCCGAAATTCCGGCGACTCGAGCGCCGCGGCGTCGTGCGCGTTCGTGAGGTAGCCCAGGTCCGTGCGGATGGTCGGCATCAACGTCCGCCGCAGGAGCTCCCAGGTCTTGGCATGGGTGCGGCAGTCGACGAGATCAGTGCGTGATACGAGTTCCTTCTGTACAAGTCCGGCCAGCCGTTCACCCACGGCTGATGATCCTCGGGCGTGGCCATAGTAGTAGGACGACACCCCCTGCGCCCACGGGGATCTGCCCGCGTCCACATGCAACGACAGGAGAAGGTCGGCGCCGATTTCGTTCGCCCGATGCGCACGTTCAGAGTCGTCCGGCGACTCGTGCGGACCATGCAGGAGGTACGCCTCCAGTCCCGAGGTCAACAGCCGTGCCTCGAGCCGAGAGGCAAGGTCGGCCATGAGGTCACGTTCGCACAGATTCCCGACGGTGACCCCCGGATCTTCTCCGCCGTGCCCGGGGTCGATCGCGACCACGACGCCGAGCAGGGAGGGACCCCGCTGGAGCAGTCGCACGGACTCCCGAAGCACGTCCGGACGGCCTCCGACAACGGTTCGTTCCAGCTTCTTCAGCTCCCGGAGCGTCAACGGTCCGCAGCGGCCATCCGGCTCCAGTCCCCGGTTGTGCTGGAAGTCCTTCAGCGCCGTCTCCGTTTGCGAGCTGAAGATGCCGTCCGCCCGCCCTACGTCGAATCCCATGTTCGACAGCCGTTCCTGTAGCGCTGCCACATCGTCTCCGATAAGGGGATGGTTGATGCTGTGGTACAGCAGGCGGTCGCCGAGTTTGCGACGGGCTTCGTCCAGCACCCGGAAGGTGTCCGGGCCGATGACGCCGTCCGCGGACAGGCCTCGGCTCTGTTGAAACGCGCGGACGGCGTCATCCAGGGCCTCGTCGAACAGGGACCCGTCGGCCGGTGCCGGATCGGGCCTGCGTGTGTCGGCAGGGTCCGTGACCTGGGCCCCCGGCTGGGCGAAGGAGCTACGGTCGCGCAGTCTCCGGTCTTCCGGAGGCACCGGCGATGTGGCTGGCTGGCGTGGCGCGGCCGGCAGGAACGACAGGGAGATCAATGCGGCGCGTACTTCGATGACGGAGGGATCACGGTCGCCGAGACGCAGCAGTCTCGTCCCACGGTTACCACTCGGATCTACTGACGGACGGGTCACGGGGACACAGGCTAACCCCGGATAGCGGTGAAGCCGCTATCCGGGGACCCTGAGTTCTCCCGAATGAAGATCTAAAAACGGGTTCTCAGATGTAGGCGGAAAGATCTCGCAGAAGAGCCGCTTTCGGCTTCGCGCCGACGATGCTCTTGTCCAGCTCGCCGTTCACGAAAACCGCCATGGTGGGTATTGACATAATTTGGTACTTTCGGGCAATCTGTGGGTTTTCGTCGATGTTGAGCTTGACGACGCGCAGTTTGTCGCCATGCTCGGCCGCGATCTCCTCCAGAACCGGAGCGATCATCTTGCACGGCCCGCACCACTCCGCCCAGAAGTCGACCAGGACGGGCACGCTGCTTCCCAGGACCTCATCAGCGAATGTGCTGTCGGTGACGGGCTTGGTTATCCCTGCCATGATGATCTCCTTTTGATCGTTGCTACCGGGATGGCGTCAGGACGACGCCACCGGATCAGGCCTTTAGAGCGTGTGTGAGATCGGGCTTTCGATCAGTGAGCCGCGGCCAGGGGGCACCTGCGCCCGGCAATAGGGGACGCGGCGTCGCGGGGCCAGGGCACGCACCTCGCGTCATCGCTCCCCGTCCATCGCCGCGCGACGCACGGGTACCCCGGCTCGCCGGCCGTCACCCACCACCTCTGATGGCTCCCTCCGCCGCCTCGTGATGCCCGCACCCCAGCTCCGCTCATTGATCCACACCATGTTGCCGGGCGCTCCTACGGCGCGACAGCCTCCGCGGGTACCCGCGGTATGGGTTCGCCGCCGTCTTCCCGCGCGGCCAGCCAACGCTCCGCGTCCAGCGCCGCCGCGCAGCCGGTGCCCGCCGCTGTGATGGCCTGCCGGTAGATGTGGTCGACGACGTCGCCGCAGGCGAAGACACCCGGAAGGCTGGTGCTGGTCAAAGGGTGGTCCACCATGATGTACCCGGCGTCGTCACATTCGAGCTGCCCGCGGACAAGCTCCGACCGGGGCTCGTGGCCGATGGCGACGAACAGGCCGGTCGCTGGGATCTCCGCGGTCTCCCCCGTGATGGTGTCGCGCACCTGGATGCCGGTGACCTTGTCCTCGCCGCGGATGGCCACGACCACCGAGTTCCAGCGAAAGCGGATCTTAGGGTTGGCTTTGGCGCGTTCCTGCATGATCGCGCTTGCCCGCAGCCGGTCCCGGCGATGGACGATCGTCACGGACTGGGCGAAGCGGGTCAGGAACGTTGCCTCCTCCAGCGCCGAGTCACCGCCGCCGACGACGACGATGTCCTGATTCCTGAAGAAGAACCCGTCACAGGTCGCGCATGCGGACACGCCGTGCCCAAGGAGGCGGGCCTCGTCCGCGATGCCCAGCATGCGGTAGGACGAACCGGTGGCGATAATCACGGTGCGGGCCAGGTGGGTCTCATCCGCCACGGTTATGATCTTTGGGTCAGCCCGCAGGTCGACCGCGGTGACGTCGTCGGCCACGAGCTCCGCGCCGAACCGTTCGGCCTGGCCGCGGATGTTCTCCATGAGTTCGGGGCCTTGGACGCCCTCGGGAAAGCCCGGGAAGTTCTCCACCTCTGTCGTGGTCATCAGCGCGCCTCCGGCTGAGACGGCCCCCTCGAAGACCAGCGGGCGCAGGTTCGCGCGTGCCGTGTATATCGCCGCGGTATAGCCGGCCGGGCCGGATCCGATGATCACGACGTCGTGCACATCCGGACTGTTCGATCCATTCCCGTTGCTCTGCGCGGTCACATCTCCACCTGTCCTTTCAGGTCGCCGACGGCTGCCGGCGAGGCCGTGCGCATGCCACAACCGTTCCGCCGCACACCCGATTCCCGGGGAATCGGTCACACTCCGGCTCGGCCCGGTCAGGAGCGTAAGGACATCATCGCGCCGGTAGCGACCGAGAAAAGAGCATTACTGGGAGGCGGTTGTGCTGTACCACAGGGCTGCCGCCAGGTTGGTGACGCTGCACCGTTCGTCGAGCACGATCACCCGGAGCCGGTCGGCGGCGGTCGGGACGGACAGGACGACCAGGACGGCTGGCTGGCCGTTGAAGGTCACCAGATCGAGGGCCGCGATGCTCCCGCCTATCTGCGTGGCCAGGCTGAGATAGCACAGGCGCAGATCAGGCCGGGTCAGTTCGGTGATGACAGCGGCGACCGCGGTGGATGGGCCGGCCGTGGCGGCGTCATATGCACGCAGCGGTGCCCGCAACGTGCCCGGTATCCGCCCGGTTACCAGATCGAGCGCGTGCTGGGGAATTTCGGCCATGCTCACCGGGTGTCCGGTGTGCGCGAGGATGGCGGGCCCGGCCGCGTCCGAGACCGGCGCGGACGCGGCCTCACCGGCGGACCTGTCTCCCGCGTCCGCGCCGGGAGCCCGCGCCGGCAACGGTGTCGTCAGTGGTGCTGGCAACTCGCCGCCGCTCGCACTGGCCACGCTCTGGCCGGGCTGGCGGGCCAGCGCCACCATGAGGCCGACCATGCCCACAACAATGATCAGGCAGGTCGCCGCCGTGAACCAGGCCGGGATCCGCGTGGGCCGGCCCAACCGCGGTCCGCCGTTGGGCCGGCTGCTGAGCCGGCTGCTGAGCCGGCCGTGGATGCGGCCTGGATGCCGGCCCGGTCGCCATGAGCCGGATGGGGCCGGTTGCCCGGCAGCCGAGTCACGGCTGCCGGGCAACCGGCCGTTCCGTTCCGAAACCAGAGTGGCGCGCAGCCTTTCAGCGACATCCTCAGGCATGGTCACCGACGCGAGCGCCGCCAGATCCCGGCGCACCCGCCGCAGCGCGGTCACGGTTTCGCGGCACTGCGGGCAGGCTCCGATATGCAGCGCCACGCCGGATGACGAACCGTTGCCGTCGACGTCGGCGTTGCCCTCGGCGTAGGCGTCGAGGCGCTCAACATCCGGATGTTGATCAGCTATCATTGCCGATCACCTCCTCCGGCCGCTTCGGACGCATTAACGTGCCTGCTCTCACTGACGGAATCGAAGGCCGCAGGGTTCCCGGGACACAGGTAGTCGAGCATTACAGCCAGTTTTGCGCGCCCTCGCGCGCACCGGCTTTTCACTGTGCCCACCGGCACCGCGAGCAGCGTGGCGGCGTCCGCGACCGAATGCCCCTGGACGTCGACGAGTACCACGGCGAGCCGCAGTGCCTCCGGCAGCTGGCCAAGCGCGGCGTGGATGGCCAGCCGGGTCTCGCCCTCAGCGATGACATCGCGTGGTTCGGCCAGTTCGCCCCTGCCGTCCGCGGGCAATGGGACCTGCGGTCGGGCCGCACGGCGGCGCAGCCTGTCCAGGCAGGCGTTGACCACGATGCGGTGCAGCCACGTCGCCACCGACGCTTCCCCCCGGAAGGCGGCAGCACCCCGGCAGGCCGAGAGCATGGCCTCCTGGACGGCGTCAGCGGCGTCCTCGCGGTCCCGCAGCATGCAGACCGCGACCGTCCACAGGCGGTTGCCGTGGGCCTGAACCAGCGCGGCGAACGCCTCCGGGTCCCCGGCGGCGTGCCGGCGGAGCAGCTCCTGATCCCGCCTGGTCCGGTCCGTCGCCGGGACGGGCGCGGCGTCGTCGATGTCCACCGTGAACGGCTCGGCCGCAGGCGGCTCGGAAGAGGTCATGGGACGACGTGCGGGTGGGCCGCGGCTTCAGGAGTGGAAGGACATGTCGACGATCGACCCCTTGAATCGTCCGTCGGAGACCGTCGGCAGTTTGGTTAGCCACACAACCCAGTACCGGTGGGTACCGGCCGCGGCCGGTACCGGCACGTCGGCTGTGCCGGCCGCGGCGGTGGTCTCGCCGACGACGACCGGATAGCTGTTCACGTCGTTGACGACCGCGTCGCCGGCCCGCAGCTCGAACGAGGTTGGACCGCCGCCAAATGTAACTGTCATTTTACGAATAGTGACAGGCTGGCCGAAGTCCAGCCGAAGACCTACCCCGGACTTGGGGAGTCCGCCGAACTGCCTGCCGTCGGTGTTGTTGTAGCCACTCGTCGTCCAAGCCGTGGCGGCGTTCCCATCCACCGCCTTCGGCGCTTCGCTGTTGTTCTCGTCGCCGTCCGTCCCCTGGGGGTCGAACGCGGTGGCGGTCGGGGGCGGGAGAAGGACACCTACCGGAGTGGTCGGTGACGCGGTCGGCCCCGGCGGGGCCGGGGTTTTCTGCTGCGGTTGCCGGGTCAGCACGATCGCCGCAACAATGATCAGAGTAAGGGTGATCAGCAGCGCGACCATGATTGCCAGGACGCGGCGTGGTGAGGCGAAGGCTCCCTGGCGGTAGGGCGAGCCGTACTCGCCGCGGCGCCGGGCCGCGCCGCGCTGCCGCGCGGGCAGTCGGCCCAGGCCTCCGCCCGGATAGGCACCGTTGTCGAGACGGCCGCCACTGACCGGATAGGCGCCCCCGTCGTTGCCGCCGCGGTACCCGCCGCTCGTGTGACCGCCGGTTGGGCCCACCCCGGCAGCGTCCGCCGCGTACCCGGCAGTGGCGTACCCCGAGGTGATGGGCCCGGGAGTCATGGCCCGGGTCATCGGCGGCTCGTCGTCGATGCGGACCCGGCCGAGGTCCAGGGTGCCTTCGGGCGGCGCGATCTCCTCGAGCGCCTCGGCGAGCTCCGCGGCGGATGCGATCGGCGGGCGGCTCGCCCGATCGTCCCCGAGGACGGCGAGGGTGAGCGCGTCGAGGTTCCGCGGCACGCCCGCCCGGACCTGGCGCGGTGAGCATGTCCGTCCGTCACTGGTACGCGGGGCCGTGGGCAGCCCGCATTCGCGTTTCAGTGGCCACCGTCCGGTCAGCGCCGAATACAGCAGACCACCCATTGCCCGGACATCGTCAGTGGCGAGGTCGGCCGAGTCAGCCCATGGCTCGGCCTGGCTGTGGGCGCCCTTCTCCAGCGCGGCGACGACGGAACCGGTGCCGAGGTCGACCACCTTGACCATGCCGTGCCCGGAGATGATGACATCGCTGGGCCGCAGGTCGCCGTGGTGGATGCCACGCTCGTGTGCGGCGGCCAGTACCCGCGCGACGGCCAGCATCACCGTGGCGGCCTGGTCTGGCCGCAGCGGGCCTTCGGCGGACAGCGTCTGCAGGGAGACGCCTTCCACCCATTCACTCACCACGTAGGACACCGGGCCGGTGTCGGTAGTGGTCGAGGTGGCGTCGTAGGTCGACGCCGCGCCCGGATGAACCAGCCGGCCGGAGCCGATGGCGGCGGACAGCAGCATCTCGGCGGCTCGATCACGTGCCGCAGCCGCGGAGTCACGCGCATCCGGCTTGGAGTGCTGCACCACGCGGACGGCAACGGAACGGGCGAGGATGCGGTCGTCGCCACGCCACAGGGTGACCGGACCACGTGTGTGCATCACTGACAGCAGCTGGTACCGGCCGTCCAGCATGGTCTTGATCGGCAGCGTGTCAGGCCCCGGCGGCGGCATTGGGCCGGTCTCGTCCGGAGGCTGCGGGGAGGAAGCGGGTACCGCCATGGTATCGGCCCCGCGGGTCGAGCTGCTCGTCACATCTTCATTGACGTCAGCCAACGGCGGTCGGTTGTGCCCGTCGACCACTGTGCCTCCGTCATCACCGGCGCGCCCGGCTGTCGTAGCCGGATGCGGCCTGTTCAGTGTACGAGTCTCCGGCCTGGCGATCGGTGATTGCACCAGTCGCGATTGGGATCAGTGCGCCGATCGGGAACCGAACCGACCACGAACGGTCGTGACAAGCGCCGCCATCTCCGCCAGTCGCATCCTGACAATAGCCGTGAGATAGATCATAACCCCAACCGCACAGGCGAGGAGCACACTTACGCCGGATCCGAGCCAGCCAGTACCGATGATCACGCGCACTCCCCAGGCAACCACGGCCGCCAGCACCGCGCTCAGGCCTCCGGCGATGGTCACCTGGGTGAGCATGCGAGAGATCCGCCCGCCGTCGATGCCGTCGAGACGGGCCCGCAACAGCGTGGACGACGCGGCGACACCTACCAGGTAGGAAGCGGCAAAGGCGAGCGCCAGCGCAACCGGGCGGTGTTTCTCGGGCAGCAGCGAGCTCAGCGCAAGCGCACAAACGATATTGGTAGCCACGACGCCTACGTTGATCAGCGCGGGTGTACGGCTGTCCTGATGGGCGTAGAAGGCACGCAGTTGCACCTGGAACAACGAGAACGGCACCAGGGCGACGGCGAAGGCCGAGAGGGTGTCGCCGATCCGCAGGGCGCCGGCGTAGCTCACGGCGCCGTGATTGAAGACCGTGACCGCGATCGGGCGTCCCAGCGCGAGCAACATGAGCGCCGCGGGCACGATCACGACCGCGGCCAGGCGCATTCCGGTGGAAAGATCTTGACGGACGAGGTCGCGCCGATTGTCGGCGGCATGCGCGCTCATCCGTGGCAGTAGCGCTGTGATCACTGATACGGCGATGATTGCGTAGGGTAGCTGGAAGATCTGATATCCGTACGTGTAGACGGTATATGCCGTTGCGGAGCTGGACAGCCGCACAATGACCAGGTACCCGATCTGGCTGACCGCCACGTAGAGCAGCGTCCAGCCGGCCAGGCGCACTGCCTGGCGCAGCCCCGGGTGGGACAGATCCAGCCGTGGCCGGTAGCGGAAGCCGACCGCCCGCAGCGACGGCAACAGGGCGAACGTCATGATCACAACGCCGAGGGTCGTACCGGCGGCCAGCACCGTGACCTGGGCGTCGCTGATCCCGCCGACCGTGGGCGGCCTCGGTCCGGGCACGAGGACGAACGCCGCACAGGTGACTATCACGATCAGGTTGTTGAGCACCGGCGCGAACATCGGCGCGGCGAACGACTGCCGTACGTTGAGGATCGCCCCGATCGTGGCGCCCAGGCCGTAGAAGATCACCTGTGGCAGGAACCAGCGCAGGAACGTCACGGCGAGATCATGCTCAGCGCCGCCGGCGGCGAGATAAGCGCTGACGATGAGCGGGGCGGCCACCATCGCGACCAGCACCGCCCCACCGAGCGCCAGCACCACCAGGGTGAGCAGCGAGGAGGCGAACGCCTCGCCCCGGTCGGGGTCGTCCTTGGTGGCCCGGACGAGTACCGGCACGATGACGCTGGACAGCACTCCGCCGAGCAGCAGATCGTAGAGGATGTTCGGGGTCGTGTTGGCGACGTTGTAGGCGTCCCCGGCCGCGCCTGTGCCGATGGCCGTCGCGATCGCCACTGTCCGCAGGAACCCCGAGGCCCGGGAGGCGACCGTGCCGATTGCCATCGTCCCGCTGGCTCGGCCCAGGGTCATCGCACCGCGTCCGCTGGACTTTTTCGGCTGCTCGCCGGTCTGCCGGCCGGGTCCGGCCGGGTATGTTTCCCGTTCCGGTGGGAGGCGCCGGGGTCCGGTCGGCTGTCCGGTCGGTGGAGCACCGATGGGGCCGGCTGTCCGCACCGTCGGCCCGGCGGGATCGAAGCCGGGCCGTCTGCGGTGCCGGGCGGGCGGTTTCCTGGTCTCGTCTCCGGGTCCGGCCGTCACCACCGTGCTCCTTCGTTCCTGGTGGTTCCCTGCTTCCTGACGGTTGCCTGTCTCCTGACGGTATTGGTCGCGCGGATGAGCCGTTCCAGATCGTCGTTCCGGTACTCGTCGTTCCGGTGCGCGCTTTCCCCGCGCTCGCTGGCCCGCGGGTCGCGTCCGGCAGCATCGGGAAGCAGCCGGCGGGCGCATTCCAGCGTGTCCGGATCATCTCCGCTATCCGGGTCATCCGGGCTCCCGGGCATCGGTAGTGACCGTGATCCCGATACTGATGCCGGCCTCGCCGCAGCCGCAGCCGCAGCCGGGACAGGGGCGGCTGGCGGAGGCGGTCCGCCGGGCGGCTGACGGCGCAGGACCCGCAGCCGCTGGACCAGCCGGATCGCCACGGCGAGCACGAGGACCGCCAGGGAACCGCCAGTGATCGCCACCGCGATGACCCCGAAGACCGTCGACTTCACCAGCACCCGCAGCGGCGGGTCGGCCGACAGCGGCCGTCCGGCGGGGGTGAGGATCTGGATGTTCACCGGGAACGTACCGGCGCCTTCAGCATTGACGTCGACCTCGACCTGCTCCTTCTGGAGAGGAGGCACTGTAAGTGCCAATTTGCTTGCTGATCGTAGCCGTGAGTGGTCCGTGGAGGCCAGGGACAGAACCACGCTGACGGTGAATGTGGTGTTGTTCTCCAGAGTGACCGGAACCTTGCCATGCTTGCTTGTCAGCGAGACGCTCCGGGACGCGACTATCCGGACGCCGTCCCGCAGGGCGCGTACCGCACCGGCGACACCCGCGCTCAGGGTGTCCGCGCCGTCCGTGCCGGCGCCGCCGGCACGCCAGGCGACGGACTCGGTGGCGGTGAGTGTGTTCTCCATCGCGTCTATGCCGGCGGCGACGCAGTTGCGTATGCCAGATGGCCCCGAGCCCGGTGGGCAAAGGACGGACTTGAGGGACTGCACCTGGCTACGCAGATCTTCCGCGGCAATCATCCGGCTGGCCGGCAGCTCGGCTGCCCGTGCCCAGGCCGGGTAGCCGAGAGGGCCGCGTTCGCCGTTCGCGGCTGCCGGCCCCGCCGGTGGTGTCCAGGCCAGGGGCACCGGCCTGGAAAACGGGGTCGACAGGCCGCCCAGCACCTTCTGCGCCCAGTCGGCCGGTGGGTCCCAGTAACGCGGCAGCGCCAGCGTCTGGGCCCGGGCGAGTCCCGGGCGTTCCGCAGTGATCATGGCAATTTCGGCGACGAGATCCTGGAACGACTCTGCCTGGGTCGGTGAGTCTGGCAGAGCCGTGGGCCCGGTCGCGAGCCTGGCCAGTTCCGTGTCGGCGGCCAGCGCATGGGCGACACCGCCCGAGGTCGCGATATTGGTGATGGCCGCGGGTGTGTAGCCCCTGTCCGGCTCCTTCGGGGGCAGCAACCGCGAATCTGTGATTACGGTGGTAATGCCCATCCGACGCAGCAGGTCGAGCGTGGTCTGGTCGATGAGCCCGCCGCTGGGGTAGGCGATCGTCGTGTCCGGCGGGCGGCCGATTGCGTTCGCGACGACGGTCTGGCCGGTCAGTAACGCCACCAGAATGCTGTGGTACTCCTGCGCCCGGGCCAGCGCCACGACGTCGACATCGCCGTAGGGCAGAGCGACGACCGTTCCACCCGCGTCCGCGAATGCCCGCAGTTTTGCCAGAAAGATCGTGGCGTTCCGGTCCGGGCGCCGGGGGCTCGGACCGGATGGTGTGGCTACCTCGTATGGTCCGTCAGCGATGATTTTCAGTGTCTGCACGAGCACCGGGTCAACCGCGAGCGTGACGGTCGAGGTCTGCTCGCCCCGGGCGGGGACGACCGCGTTCAGCAACATGTCGAGGCGGCCGCCCGGCGCGATGAGGTCGGTCAGGCCATCGTCGCTCAGCCGGCCGTCAGCGCGTAGCCGCGGCACATCCGCGAGCGGCAGCACGACCGAGATCGGTGTGGGTGCGGTGACGTTGAGGGGAGCCCAGACCAGGAAGGTGTAGGCCGCCGCGACGATCCTGCGCTGGCCGTTCACCGTTCCGCTCGCGGCGATCCGCACCGGGTACACCCGCAGTGCCGCCGGCAGGTTCAGCGTGGCCGGGCTGGCACTCGCGGTGAACGTCACCGGCGGCGCGCCCGGTATCAGCGGGTTCGCTATCGGTTGGGCGACAACCGGCGTCGGATAGCTGGCCGCGGCCGCCGCCGCGGTACTGTCGCGCAGGTTCGCGAGGTCACTGCGACTGGACAACGGACGTCCGAGGTCGACTCGCACCTCAAGACTGGAAACCTGGGCACTGTCGGTGAGTTCCAGGCGACCGGTCACCTTCGGAGGGATCTGCATACTCGCGATCTGGGTGAACGCGTCGATGGCGATGCGAACGGGCTGGCTGGGGGAGGGTGTGGCGGTCGTTGAAGCCGCGGGTGAAGAGCCAGCCAATCGCGGGCTCGGAAGTTGTGCTTTGCCTGGGGACAAGGCTGTGGATACATGCGTATATCCTGTGGATATCCGTACAGGCCCGGTGGACGACGAGTGCGGCTGGGCACGGACAGTTGTTGCGTTCAGTACCAATCCCGATACTGAGAGTATGATCAGGATGGCTATCCGAACACTTCTGATCGTCAGGCGGTAACCGTATTCTGTCACGATACGTCCGTGAGGATGCTCGGCACCTGGGACAGGAGCCTGCGTTTGTCGGCATGGACAAGCAGCCCCGCTATTTTCGCCGCTGGGGCCCAGGCGACTTCGCTGGCCTTGATATCGGAGTCCGACAGTTCCCCGATCGTCCGTAGTAGAAGATAATGGTGAACGGTTCTGCGCACGCGCGTCCATCCGGTTGCGAACCAGAAGCCGATCGTGCCAAGCCGACCGAGTACCTGTCCGGTCACACCAGTCTCCTCCGCCACCTCCCGAACCGCTGTCTGTTCCGCGGTCTCGCCGCCTTCGACATGCCCTTTCGGCAGCGGCCACAACAGCCGGCCATGGCGGTCACGGCGCGCAATCAGCGCTGCGTTGGCCATTTCTGAGGGGTCATCCAGTACGAGCCCGCCCGCTGAAGTTTCCTCCATCCGGCGAAGTCGTCGGCGAGGGGATGCCGAGGACCGGGCCATAGGCTGATCGTACGAGCTGTCCGCGTCATATCTGCCGCGTACGGTCACTATCGGCTGGTTGCTCGCCCACGGGCCAGGGGTCCCCGTGCGACGCCGGAGGGGTGTGGTGGGGGTGGTGTTTTTTGGGATCTTTATGGGAAGATCCCAAAATCCCGGCTGGTTGCTCGCCTACGGGCCAGGGGTCCCCGTGCGACGCCGGAGGGGTGTGGTGGGGGTGGTGTTTTTTGGGATCTTTATGGGAAGATCCCAAAATCCCGGCTGGTTGCTCGCCCACGAGCCAGGGGTCCCCGTGCGACGCCGAAGGCGTTGCACGGGGGGAGGCCGATACCCTGAGACAGTGTCAGTGATCTGCCTGGATAATCCACGTGACTCCGCGGAGCGGGCGGTCAGCGCCCTTCTCAAGGTACCGGCTCCCGCGGATGACCTGGGGCGGCTCTTTGCCCGCGCCGGTCACAGCCTGTATCTCGTCGGTGGTTCGGTTCGGGACGCGCTGCTCGGTCGCCTGAGCGCTGGCGCGGGTACTGCTGATCTTGATTTTGCCACCGATGCCCGGCCGGAACGTGTCCTTGAGATTACCCGCGACTGGGCGGACGCTGTCTGGGAGGCCGGGATCGCGTTCGGAACCGTCGGGCTGATCCGTACCGGGGTGCGGTTCGAGGTGACCACCTACCGCACCGAAGCCTATGATCGGGCATCCCGGAACCCGACTGTTGCCTACGGTGACACCCTCGAGGGCGACCTCGCCCGCCGTGACTTCACCGTGAACGCCATGGCCGTGTCCGTGCCCGGCCATGAGTTCGTCGACCTGTTCGGCGGCATGGCGGACCTCGCGCGCACAGTGCTGCGGACCCCGGGTTCCCCAGTGGCCTCCTTGGACGACGACCCGCTGCGCATCCTGCGGGCCGCCCGATTCGAAGCCCAGCTCGGGCTGACCCCCGTCGCCGAGCTGGTCGTGGCGATGCGTTCCAGGGCCTCCCGGTTGATGATCGTATCGGTCGAGCGTATCCGGGACGAGCTGCGCAAACTCATGCTCTCGGCCGACCCGGTCGTCGGGCTGGAGCGGCTCGTGGACATCGGGGTCGCGGACATCGTCCTGCCGGAGCTGCCCGCGCTGCGGATGGAGATCGATGAGCACCACCAGCACAAGGACGTCTACACCCACACCCTGACCGTGTTGCGCCAGGCGATCGCGCTGGAGGACCCGCTGCCCGAGGGCGGCCCGGACGAGGTACTGCGCTGGGCCGCCCTGCTGCACGACATCGGCAAGCCCAGAACCCGGCGGCACATCTCCGGTGGTGGTGTCTCCTTCCACCACCACGAGGTGGTCGGGCGCGACATGACCCGTAAACGGCTGGCGGCGCTGCGGTTCCCCAAGGATGTCACAGAAGCGATCACCCTGTTGGTGTTTCTGCACCTGCGGTTCCACGGCTATGGCCGTGGCGAGTGGACCGACGCGGCCGTCCGCCGGTACGTCCACGATGCTGGGCCGCACCTGTCCCGCCTGCACAAGCTCGTCCGGTCGGACTGCACGACGCGCAACCGGCGCAAGGCCGAGACGCTGGCCGCGACCTACGACGCGCTTGAGGAGCGAATTGCCCGCCTGTCCGAACAGGAGGAGATCGCCGCGATCCGCCCGGAGCTGTCCGGCGACGACATCATGGAGCTGCTAGGCCTGCCGCCGGGCCAGCTGGTCGGCCGGGCGCGGGCGCACATGCTCGATTTCCGTTTCGAGGCGGGCCTGGTGGGACGAGAGGCGGCCGAGACAGAACTCCTGCGCTGGGCACGGGAGAACGGCGTCCCGATCCCCGGGGAGCAGCCCGACCGCTAGTGGTCGCCGCCGGAAGTTCGCCCAGGGCCTGCCGGCGCCAGACTGCCACTTAGAGCGCCCGGCAATA
>NZ_CAKJTO010000022.1:0-30135 GCF_917627405.1 Protofrankia sp. Cj5 | reverse complement strand
ATCTTGTCTTCACCTCGGACAACGGCTACAACCTCGGCTCTCACCGTCTCGTCCAGAAGATGGCTCCCTACGAGGAGTCGCTGCGGGTGCCGTTGGTTGTCGCCGGGCCCGGGATCAAGGCGGGTACGGACAGCCATATGGTCGCGCAGATCGACCTCACGCCGACCTTCCTGGAGCTGGCCGGGGCGGCGGTTCCGGCGGACGTCGACGGGCAGTCGCTCGCCGGCCTGCTGCACGGTCGGGAACCGACGTCGTGGCGCCGCGACCTGCTGGGCCAGTATGCGGGCCCCGGCGAGGACGGCCAGGACGGGATCGTCGCCGAGCAGGTGAACAACGCGGCCGCGCACTATCTCGACCTGCCGCCGTGGACCGGTCTGCGGACCGATCGCCACCTCTACGTCCGCTGGTACGACGTCGACCGGGCCCCACAGGTCCACCAGTTTGAGCTTTACGATCTGGCGGCCGATCCGTACGAACTCACGAACCTGCTTGCCACCCCGGCGGGCCGGCGACAGAACGCGGCGCTTGTCGCCCAGCTCGACGCGCGGCTGAACCAGCTCGCGTCCTGCGCCGGAGCGTCCTGCCGGAGCTGAGCGCAGCCGCCCGGCCCCGGCCGCCAACCCGTGTCACAGCGCCGCCCCGCGGGCACCCAGCCAAACCCCCGGGGCGGCGCCCGCTCCGGCCGTGTCAGCGGAGGCCGGAGGGAGTGTTGGAGGGGTACGGCGCGGCCGGCGGCCGGGTGGGTCCGTAGGCTCGTGGTGTGGCGCGGGCCGGAGATCTGCGACAACTGTTCGAGCTGACCGGATTCCGGCGGCTCTTCGCCTCCCGACTGACCTCACAGGCCGCGGACGGCGTCTTCCAAGCGACCCTGGTCAGCTATGTGCTGTTCTCGCCGGAGCGAGCCACCTCCGCGGCGGCGCTCGCAACATCGCTTGCGATCGTTGTCCTGCCGTTCAGCGTTATCGGGCCGTTCGCCGGGATCGTGCTCGACCGGGTGTCACGGCAGCGGGTGCTGGTGGTCTGCGCGCTGGTCCGGGCAGTCCTGCTCGGCCTGCTCGTCGTGCTGATCGCCGCCGGGCATACCGGTGCTGACTTCTACGCGGCCGCGTTGGCGGTGGTCAGTGTCAACCGGTTCGTGCTTGCCGCGCTGTCCGCGGGTCTGCCGGTTGTCGTCGCCGAGGGAGGGCTCGTCACGGCGAACGCGCTGTCGACCACCGCCGGGACACTCGCGACCCTCATCGGTGCCGGCATCGGCAGCGGTCTGCGGGGGCTGATCGGTGGGGACGACGCGGGTGTCGCGCTGGTGGCCGCATTCGCCGGCATGATCTACCTGGTGGCCGCGGGTACCGCCACCCGCGCGGGCCGGGGCGAGTTCGGCCCCTTGGCCGCACCGCCTGGGCAGGGCGTTCTCAGCGAGGTTCGACAGGTGGTCGCGGAACTGGCGGACGGTGCGGGCCATCTGTGGCGGCGGACGCCGGCCCGGTACGCTCTGGCCACGCTCACCGGGTCCCGGGCGTCGTACGGTCTGACCTCGGTCATGGCAATCTTGCTCTACCGTAACTACTTCACGGGTGCGGACGGAGGACTGGGAGGCCTCGCGCTGTTGGTGACAGCCGGTGGGGTGGGAACGGTCGCGGCCGCGTTCGTGACACCGCGGGTGACCCGGCGGATTGGCAAGCAGATGTGGATTGTTCTCGTCCTGCTCGCCGCTGGCGTTGTCGAGATCGTTCTGTGTCTTCCGTTCACCTCGCCGCTGCTGATCGCCGCATCGGTACCGATCGGGTTCGCGGCCCAGGCCAGCAAGATCTGTGTTGACACGGTCGTGCAGGAACAGATTGACGACGCCTACCGGGGACGCGTCTTCGCCTTGTATGATCTTCTGTTCAACGTCGCTTATGTGGCCGCCGCCGCGCTCGCGGCGATCACCCTACCGGCCACCGGCAGGTCAACGGTTATGGTGGTGGCTGCCGGTGTCGGTTACATCGTGTGTGCGCTCTTGTACCTGCGTACGCGCGCGTCCGGTTCATCCGGTCCGTCCGATCCGGATGAACCGCGCTTTGGCCCGCTGCCCACGACCACCGCGCCGCCTGCCTCGGTGACAACGGCGCCCGCCATCTCGCTCGAGGCCTCCGGACGCGCGAAAGAATTATGATCACACGGTTCTCCGGCCCGCCGGGACAGTGATCCGGCCATGATGGCTGACCGTGACAGCTGGCGATGGGTAGCGGAAAAGCATGAAAAAGGCGGCGAAAGAAGCGACGAAGAAGGGGGGCCGGCCACCCCCTCCGGATGGCCGGCCCCCTCGGTGCCTTCGTGGCTTGTCCTACTCGCCGCGAATGAATGCCTCCACCTTGTCACGGGCGACGTTGTCACGGTACTGCTCCGGTGGTGACTTCATGAAGTACGAGGATGCGGCGAGCAGCGGCCCGCCGACCCCCCGGTCAAGGGCGATCTTGGCGCAGCGGACCGCGTCGATGACCACACCGGCACTGTTCGGCGAGTCCCAGACCTCGAGTTTGTACTCCAGGTTCAGCGGCACATCCCCGAAGGCTCGTCCCTCGAGGCGGACATAGGCCCACTTGCGGTCGTCCAGCCAGGAGACATAGTCGGACGGACCGATGTGGATGTTCTCTCGGCCCATGTCGTGGGAGAGCTGAGACGTCACCGCCTGCGTCTTGGAAATCTTCTTGGACTCCAGCCTCTCCCGCTCGAGCATGTTCTTGAAATCCATGTTGCCGCCGACGTTGAGCTGCATCGTGCGGTCCAGGACGATGCCTCTGTCCTCGAACAGTTTTGCCAGTACGCGATGGGTGATGGTGGCGCCGACCTGCGATTTGATGTCGTCGCCGACAATTGGCAGCCCGGCCGCGCGGAACTTCTCCGCCCATTCGGACCGGCTCGCGATGAACACCGGAAGGCAGTTGACGAAGGCGACGCCCGCGTCGATCGCGGCCTGGGCATAGAATTTCGCCGCGTTTTCGGAGCCGACAGGAAGATAGCAGACAAGGACGTCCACACGGGCCTCACGCAGGGTGGCCACTACGTCCACGGGTTCCTCATCGGACTCGGCGATCGTCTCGCGGTAGTAGCGGCCAAGGCCATCCAGGGTGTGACCGCGGGCGACAGCGATGCCGAGCGGTGGTACATCGATGATCTTTATGGTGTTGTTCTCGCTGGCGACGATCGCCTCGGACAGGTCACGCCCGACCTTCTTCGCGTCGACGTCGAACGCCGCGACGAACTCAAGGTCCCGGACGTGGTAGTTGCCAAGCTGGGTGTGCATCAGGCCCGGCACCCGCGCCGACGGATCAGCGTCGCGGTAGTACTCGACCCCCTGGACGAGGGATGCGGCGCAGTTGCCTACACCGACAATAGCGACACGTACCGAACCCATGACGGTCTGCTCCCTTTGGCTATGTGTGAAGTGATGCTGGTTGTGGATGCTGCTGGTGATGGCCGGGCCGCTGGTGGTTACGACGACGACGCGAGATCAGAGGCACCTGCCCGTCAGCCGGTGGGCGGAGTCCCGTCGCCGTTGTCCTCCCGAGCCGGTGGCTGTGTCGCCCCGGGCCGCGCCGTATGTGCGGACATGTCTGGGGGCACCCCTGTGGGCGGTGCCTGCGCCCGCTCGGTCTCGATCAGTTCGGTCAGCCAGCGGACCTCGCGCTCGACGGACTCGAGACCGTGACGCTGAAGCTCGAGCGTGTAGGAGTCGAACCGTTCGCGGGTCCTGGTCAGCGCGGACCGGACCTTCTCCCGTCGTTCCTCCAACCGTCCGCGCCGGCCTTCAAGGATGCGCAGCCGGACAGCCGCATCGGTTTTACCGAAGAAGGCGAAGCGGATCCCAAACATCTCGTCCTCCCAGGAGGACGGACCGCCTTCACCGAGAAGGGCCGCGAGGCGTTCCTTGCCCTCGGCAGTGAGGGTGTACACGACACGGCTGCGACCGCCGAGGCGACCCGCGGCAGTGGGGCCGTCGGCGGTGACGTAGCTCTCGGCCGCGAGCTTGCGCAGGCACGGGTACAGCGACCCGTAGCTGAAACGGTGGAAGGTACCCAGCACGGTGTTCAGTCGTTTTCGCAGTTCGTAGCCGTGCATCGGACTTTCCGAGAGCAACGCGAGGACGGCCAACTCCAACATCGCTACTCCCTCCACCGTGACTGAGCTGACTGTTGTGATCCAGCTGTTGTGATCCAGTGATTACGATTAAGAGCGACCGGCAATAGGGGACGCGGCGTCGCGGGGCTGGGGCACGCCCCTCGCCGCATCGCTCCCCGTCCATCGCTGCGCGATGCACGGGTACCCCGGCTCGTCGGTCGCCACCCAACACCTCCGGTGGCTGTCTCCGTCGCCTCGCGATGCACGCACCCCAGCCCCGCTCCTTGATCCACGCTCCTATTGCCGGGCGCTCTAAGCAGTTATGATCAGAGTGTCAGACATATCGTTCCGATACATCGAGGATGCCACTTCGGGGAATCCAAGGCAACAACGGATGTCTGGTACGCAACGGCGAGATGGTCAACTGGCGGCCTGTGACACGCCGTGTTCAGGGGTTCTCCGGTACCGCTGACGCATCTGTCCGGACCGTCTGCCGAGACGCGGCATCCGGCGTACCGTTTTTGCCATGCGCCCACGGTCGGTTATCGACTACGCGCTCGCCCGGCGAGCGACGCTCGCTGATCTGCACGCGGGCAGAGTGTCGACGACGGACGTCTGTGACGCCCATCCGTACCTGCTCCGAGCGGCCAAGTACCATGGCGAGCCGGCTGCCCGGCGCTGCCCGGTCTGTCGGAACGACCCTTTGATCAACGTTACCTACACCTACGGTGACGAGCTCGGCGTGAGCTCTGGTCGGGTCCGGGCCACCAGGGACCTACCGGAGCTGGAACAACGGTTTAGCGAACTGAACGTCTATGTGGTGGAGGTCTGCACCTGCTGTGGCTGGAACCACCTGACTACGTCCTTTGTGATCGGGACCGGCCAGCCCCGCGCACGCCGAGGGAGCAGCCGGCGCACAGCTGACTAGCCGGTCAGGACCACGTGAGCGCACTTCTCCGCATGCGGCTGGCGCGGGCCGTCCCGAGGCCGCCGGTTGGCGAGCTGTCGGCAAGGTGTCCGGCCCACTGGTGACTCCGTCGTGGAAGCGGTTTTGCCGGAGGCGGTGTGGGTGCGCTCCTGAAGGACGGCGTAGCGTCTTTTGTCAGCCACCGACCATGCGGGGTCTTCTACCCCCTGTCGCGACGGACGGGACAGTCAGTGAGGCCACCCTACGATCGGGATGCGCACCCGCGCGATGACGACAACGGGCGTACCCAGATCCGCCATGCCCCGGCTGGCCGGGACCATCCCGGTCCCGACGGATGGGGCGGGGCCACCAGCAGCCTGTACGACACGACCGACCGGGCCGCGATGGACCGCATCGGCGTACGCGAGCGCACTGCCAGCTCCACCACCTACGTGCGCCGTCCCCGCCCGGATGACGTGTTCGCCACGTCGGCGGTCGAGGCCCTCGATCGGGGTGGCGACAGCCCGCCCGGCCGCGCGGGCCGCCGCGCGGCCGAGCCCACGGTCCGCAGAGGTCAGGGGAAACACGGTCCGATGTTCTGGCGAAACCGTCCTCGGTGGTTGCGTCGACTCGTCCTGCTTGGGCTGTTGTTCAGTGTGCTGATGATCGCAGCCCTGGTGGCGGTGGTCCTGGCCTTCACGAAAGTGCCGTTGCCAGCCACGGTCAACACCGCCGAACAGACGTCGGTCATCACCTACGCCGACGGCCGGACCGAGATCGCCAAGATCGGTACGGTCAACCGGACGAACGTACCGCTTTCCCAGGTGTCGGTGGACGCCCAGCACGCGGTGCTCGCCGCCGAGAACAAGAACTTCTACAGCGAACCCGGTATCTCCCCGAAGGGAATCGCTCGAGCGATCTGGGTGAACCTCCGTGGTGGTGAGATCGCCCAGGGTGGTTCTACGATCACTCAGCAGTATGCCAAGAACGCCTACCTGACCCAGGAGCGGACCTTCTCCCGGAAGTTCAAAGAGATCGCCATGGCGATCAAGATCGATCAGCAGTACTCCAAGGACGATGTGCTGGAGTTCTACCTGAACACGATCTACTTCGGGCGCGGATGCTATGGCATCGAGGCCGCTGCCAAGACCTATTTCGACAAGCCCGCCAAGGACCTCACCGCGGAGGAGGGCGCGGTCATCGCCGGGCTGATCCGTTCTCCGAACGCGCTCGACCCGAGAGTGACCCCGGTCGCCGCGGAACGCCGTTGGCACGAGGTGATCGACACGATGGTCGCCAAAGGATGGTTGGACCCGTCCCGCGCGGGTCCCGACAAGAAGCCTCCGGTGACCAAGGAACGGGACAGGTCCAACGGGCTGGCGGTCTCATCGCCGCAGGCCGCCTACATTCGTGACCAGGTCAAGGACGAATTGATCGCCGCCGGTATCACCGAGCAGCAGATCAACTTGCAGGGTCTGCGCATCCAGACCAGCATCGACCAGGGCCGCCAGACCGCCGCCTACCTCGCCGTCACGAACGTGCTCCAGAAGCCCTATGCCGCCGTGCCCGACCTGCGGACCGGGCTGGTCGCCGTCGAACCGAGCAGCGGCCGGGTACTTGCCTGGTACGGCGGTTCGATCTACGGCAAGGGCACGAACGGCCAGACCTTCTGGGAGGACAACGTCTCGGAGGCGCAGGTGCCGCCTGGGTCGACCTTCAAGCCGATCACCCTGGCCGCGGCCCTGACGCACGGCGCAAGCCTGAACTCGACCTACGAGGCCCCGGACGTGCTCAAGATCCCCGGAAACGCCGCCGATGGCAGCGGTACGTATGTCGTTCACAACGACGAGGAACACGGCAACTTCGGCTACCCCAATCTGATCAAGTCAACCGCGGAATCCATCAACACCGTGTTCGTACCGCTGGGTATCACCGCTGGAATCGACAACGTGATCTCCACCGCGCGTGCCCTCGGTGTGTCCAAGGACGTCGCGCTCACCGACGACGCCGGAGTGACCCTCGGCCGGGACGGCATCACGGCCAAGAACATGGTCGCGGTCTACAGCACCTTCGCGAATGGAGGGAAGGCCATCCCCCCGCATCTCGTCGACCGGGTCGTCGACGGTAAGGGAAAGGTTATCTACGAGGGTCCGAGGAGATCGACGAATGCTCTGTCCGCGAGCGTGACCGCGGACGTGACCTACGCTCTGCAATCGGTGATCAAGGACGGTACCGGCAAGGCCGCCCAGCTGGCCGACGGCCGTCCGGCGGCGGGCAAGACAGGTACCACCGACAACTTCCGTACCGCCTGGTTCTGCGGCTACGTGCCACAGCTGGCGGCCTGCGTGAACATGTTCCGGGGCGACGGTGGCGTCAGCAAGGCGACCGCGCTGGTCGGCATCCCCGGGGCTATGAGCGGTGTCTATGGCGGTGGTTATCCGGCCAAGGTCTGGAAGGCCTTCATGGACGGCGCGCTGAGCGGCGTAGCGCCACAGGCTTTTGCCGCACCGAAGTATGTTGGGACGGTCACGAACGCCTCACCGTCGCCGACTCCGGAGCCGACCGTCCCGCAGCTGCCTGGGCCGACATCCACAGCGGCGGTATCGATCTCCCCCACCCAGTCGCGACCGATCCCGGAAAGTTCGCCCACCGCTGGTGCGACTACCCCACCTGGGCTGGTGTCAGCGACAACGACACCAAAGGCCAAGCAGTCATCCAATAACAATAATGGTAGCAATAATAACAATATTACATTTCCGACGCCTTTTGGGTGAGTTCATGGAGCCCGACGGGCGTGCCAGTGCTGCCAGTGCGAGACGCGCCTCGCGTGGGAGGCATGCGGTCCAGGTGCGGCGTGTGGCCCGGGTGAGAATGACCCATGGCTAGCGCACGCCGGGAGACGCATCCTGGGACAGGCCCCGAAGTGTCCCGGCCGACGGCATCCCTTCGACGGGTGTGCCCGTCGAAGGAGGACCCGGTGGTTGCCGGTGCGAGCATGATCATCGGTGGCCCGCCCGGGGCACACGCCCGCATCGGTGTCGATCGGAGCTGGTGGACGCCGCTGCGGGTACTCATGGCCTTCACCGTCGCGATGTGCCTGTTGGCTTACGCCCAGAAGGCGCCCTGCCGGGACACCCGTAACTGGTCGCACGAGTACCAGTACACGCGGATGTGCTATTCGGACGTAGTCGCCCTGTACGGTCAGGAGGGGCTGGCCAACGGCAAGCGGCCCTTCCTCGACTACCCCACTGAGTACCCGCCGCTGATTGGCGCTGCCATGCAGCTCGCGTCATCGGTCGCCGGTTTCGCCTCGCCGTCGCGGCCGGTGTACCGCGATGACGCCGGCAGACAGGTCGTGGCCGGATACACGATCGACCAGCGCACGGCGACTTTTTACGATGTCACAGCCCTGCTGTTCCTGGTGGCGGCCTGCGCCACGGTGTTCTGCACGGCGCTGGCCGCGGGTCGGGCGAGGGTCTTCGACGCCGCCTTGGTCGCGCTCGCTCCCGTTTTGCTGCTCCATCTCATGACCAACTGGGACATCCTGGCGGTGGCGTTCGCCGCCGGGGGGTTGCTGGCCTGGTCACGCCGTGCGCCCACGCTCGCCGGCATCTTGATCGGGCTGGGCGCGGCGACGAAGTTCTACCCGCTGTTGTTCCTGCTGCCGCTGGCTGTGCTCACTCTGCGTGCGGGCATGCTCCGGTCCTTTGTCCGTACCCTGGTGGCCACGGTGGCGACTGCCGCGGCGGTGTGGGGGCCGCTCTGGCTGATCGCCGGGTACTTCAAGGGTGACGAGCGGGTGGGCGACAGTATCTGGGGGACGCTGTGGGCCGGTGGCGACTGGTTCGCCAGGATCGGTGGCCACTGGGGTGACGGGACGAACGCGATGTTGCGCTTCGTCGACCTCAACTCCGGGCGCGGCCCGGACTGGGACTCGCTGGCTTTCGCGACCACCTGGCTGGCCAGCTCCTTTTCGTCCCGCATGTTCGGCGCCGTCCATCTGATCATCATGCTGGTGGCCGGGATCGCGCTGGCCGCCGTCGGTTTCGCGGCGGCCTCGCGTTGGCCGGCCTGGCGACTAGTGGTCGCGCTGGCGGCGTTCACCGGATGGCTGCTGGTCGCGGTCTTGGCCCCGGTGCTACTGACCGATGTCCGAGAGCACGGCATCCCCACCGGCACGCTCAATATCGTTTCGATGGTCGTGCTGGGGTCACTTCTTCTCGGTATAGCCGCGCTGGGATGGTTCGCGCCCCGGCGGCCGCGCCTGCCCCAGCTGCTGTTTCTTACGGTTGCCGTGTTCCTGGTGACGAACAAGGTTTTCTCGCCGCAGTACACGCTGTGGCTGGTGCCGCTCGCGGCGCTGGCCCGGCCTCGCTGGCCGGCTTTCCTGGCCTGGCAGGCCAGCGAGGCTTACGTGCTGCTCACCCGTTTCCTGCACTTCGTCTACAACGACACCAACGGAGCGAGTGGGATCGACCGCGGTTGGTTCGTCAGTGCCGTCGTCATCCGCGACCTCACTCTGTGTGTGTTTGCTTCGCTGGTCATTCGCGAGATCCTGCGCCCCGAACTGGACGTGGTTCGCGTCGCGGCCGAGGCGGACGACCCGGCCGGGGGGGTACTCGACGGCTCCGCGGACCGCCGCGGCCGGCGGGCCGCGCGCGTCGCGGCGGACGCCGAACCCCGGCCTGACGACCTGGCCGTCACCCAGCCCGATCCGGGCGGGTGGGCCGCGGCTGTCGGGACCGTTTGATGGCCCTGACGTCGGGAGACCCGCTATCTGATCACTCTGGTGACGCCGCGCCGGATTCCGGTGCGGCCACGCGGTCCGGGGCCGGGCTCACGCCCGAGCCAGGCCGTGCGTCGGCTCAGGGCGCGGGCACGCCCTGGCCCGCTTTGGCCGGCACGGTCCGGTCGTGGTTGGACCGGCTCCCGGAAGCCGTCCGGGCGACCTTTCCGGTCTGGTTCGCCAGCCGGATCACGGTCATCCTGCTGTCGTTGGCCGCGTCCCGGGCGCTGTCCGGTCAGCCGAGCGCTAATCTGCCGACCCTGTCGACGTTGTGGAACCGGTGGGATGTCGGGCTGTTCACCAAGGTCGCGCGTTTCGGATACGAGTCCCCGAAGTACGCTGATCACACCGAGGTGGACTTTCCCGGTTTCCCGCTCGCGATGCGACTCGCTCATCTGGTTTTTGGTGACTGGACGGTCGCGGGGATGGTGGTCTCCTTCGTCGCGGGGGCAGTGGCTGTGGCGGCCATCTGGCAGCTGCAGATCGATGACGCCGCGGCCGGACAGCTGGCCATCTCGACCGGACCGGTGCCCACCGCGACCGGACCGGTGTCCGCCGGAACCGGACCGGTGTCCGCTGGCAACCGGCGCCGGACAGCTCCGGGTGGCCCGGACCGCCGCGCCGCGGACTTCGCTGTCCTCGCGCTGTTGCTGTTCCCCTACGCGGTGTTCCTCTGCGCCGGATACTCCGAGGCGATTTTTCTCGGCTTCGCCACAACGTCCTGGCTCGCCGCGCGCCGCCAGCACTGGTGGGCCGCCGGTCTGCTCGGCGCGGGAGCCGCATCGACCAGGGTCACCGGAATCCCCTTCTGCTTCGCGCTGGCGGTGCAGTATGTCGTCGGCCGGCGGCGTGCGGGCCTGCCGGTGTTCGCGCTGCCGGGACTCGCGCTCGCGCTGCCCCCGTTGCCCGTGCTCGGCTTTGTCACCTACCTCCGGGTCCGGACCGGCCGGTGGGACTCCTACGCCGAGGCGATGCGGGTCGGCTGGCACCGGGAGATCGACTGGCCGTGGGTGGGATGGCGGACGACCTGGCACGCTGCCTTCGACACGTCGCAGTCATCGGCGTTCGCCTGGTTCTGGCGCGGCGAGGTGGCCGCTGTCGTCCTCGGAGTCGTGCTGACCGTGGCGCTTGTGCGGTCCGCTCAGATAGGTGAGGCTGCCTTCGTCGGTGCCGCGACCCTGTTGATGAGCTGCTCGAACTACTTCGCCTCAGGGATCCGGACAATGCTGGTCGCTTTCCCGATGTACCTGCTGCTTGGCCGTGTCGCGATCCGGCGGCCCTGGGTGCGGCCGGCCTACAGCTGGCTGTGTGCGCCGGTCATGGCAGTCTTTGTCATTGCCTTCACCCAGGGTCAGTGGGTCGACTGAGCCCGCCTGGAGCTCCGTTCCCCAGATCTTCACCTCGCGGACAGTTGGGGAGCCTCGCTGTGGCGGTCGTCACCTGCGTCTGCCTCGCCGCGGCCCTGGGCGTGACCGTGGTTGGTGTGATCTGGCCGTCGCCTGATCGGCACCTGCGTGGCCTGCTCGTGGTGCTTGCGCTCACGGTTGTCATCGGATTGGTCAGCGCCGGGCTGCGGGTGGTCGTCGCCGCTAGGTGGTCGCCGCCGGATGCGCTGGGCGTTGACCGACGAGCCGGGGCACCCATCCATCGCGCGGCGATGGATGGGCAGCGAGCGGCGGCCCGCGGGCCGAGCCGTATCGAGTAGTGTTTGCGAGGTTGCCGCTTGTTGGCCCGCGCGTGTTCCACGTACGGGTGACCGGATACGCGGCTTGTCCTCCTGCCACGGAACTGTCCGTGGCCGCCCGAGTCCACAGGAGGTGGGTTCACCCTTGCCACGGCATTATGAACTGATGGTCATCCTTGAGCCGGATCTCGAGGAACGCACGGTCGCGCCGTCTCTGGACCAGTATCTGACCGTCGTCCGCTCCAGCGGCGGCGTCGTCGAGAAGGTTGATGTCTGGGGCCGGCGCCGGCTGGCCTACGAGATCCGCAAGAGCTTTGAGGGCATCTACGCCGTCATCGACCTGTATTCCGAGCCGGCGGTGGTCGCCGAGCTCGACCGCCAGCTCGTTCTCAACGAATCGGTGATCCGTACCAAGGTGATCCGGCTTCCCGAGAAGAAGCCTCGACGTAAGATCGCGGCCTGAGGGGATTTGGTTTCATGGCCGGCGAAACAGTTGTCACGGTAGTCGGAAACCTGACGAACGACCCTGAGCTTCGGTTCACGCCCAACGGCGCCGCGGTCGCCAGCTTCACCGTGGCCTCGACGCCGCGGACCCTCGACCGGACCACCAACGAGTGGAAGGACGGGGACGCGCTGTTCCTGCGCTGTTCCATCTGGCGGCAGGCCGCGGAGCATGTTGCCGAGTCGCTGCAGAAGGGCGCCCGGGTCATCGTGCAGGGCCGGCTCAAGCAGCGGAAGTGGACCGACCGTGAGGGTAACGAGCGCATCTCGGTCGAGCTGGACGTCGAGGAGATCGGTCCCTCGCTGAGGTACGCCACCGCGAAGGTCGTCAAGGCCAGTCGCGGTGGCGGCGGTGGGTATGGCGGGCCGGCCGCTGGCCCTGCTGGCGGCTATGGCGGGCCACCGCAAGCGTCCGGCGGGCCTGCCGGGCCTGCCGGAGCTGGTGGCTACGGCGCCCCCGTTCCCGCTGGTGGCGGCTCGGGCTACGGCGGTGGCGCCGTTGACGACCCGTGGTCCGCGCCCGCCGGAGCCTACTCCGAGGAACCCCCGTTCTAGGGGCCGGTCAAACCCACAGACATATAGGAGCGCACGATGGCCAAGGCGGCCGTGCGCAAACCGAAGAAGAAGGTTTGCGCGTTCTGCAAGGACAAGAGTGACTACATCGACTACAAGGACACCTCGCTGCTGCGGAAGTTCATCTCTGACCGCGGTAAGATCCGTGCCCGGCGAGTCACCGGCAACTGCAGTCAGCATCAGCGTGACGTGGCGATCGCGGTGAAGAACAGCCGCGAGATGGCGTTGCTGCCTTACACCTCGACGGCTCGCTGAGGAGCATGGCGATGAAGCTGATCCTCACTCAGGAGGTACCCGGCCTCGGTAGCCCCGGTGACACGGTCGACGTCGCTGGCGGCTACGGGCGTAACTACCTCATCCCCCGCCGGTACGCGATCGTGGCGACGCGGGGTGCCGAGAAGCAGATCGCTCAGATCCGCCGGGCCCGCTCGGCCCGGCAGGTCCGGGACCTCGGGCATGCCAAGGAGATTGCCGGCCAGCTTTCCAGCCTGTCCGTCCAACTGGTGAGCCGGGCGGGTAAGGAAGGCCGGTTGTTCGGCTCGGTGACGGCAGCGGACGTGGTGGCGGCGGTCGCCGCGGCAGGCGGTCCGGACCTGGACCGCAGGCGGGTGGAGCTACCGAAGCCGATCAAGTCACTAGGTGCCCACACGGTTTCGGTGCACCTGCATTCGGACGTCGTCGCGACCGTCCGTCTGGACGTCATCTCTGCCTGAGAAGATCTGTCTGAGAAGATCAAGGCAGGTTTGAAGCAGGCGGCTTGGGTGACCACGGTGTTGGCTGCTGGCCGCTGGATCGGTCGGTTGATGTTACATCGTGGTCACCCTTCGTGCTGTTGTTCTCTGTCGGCGCCAGATCCATTGTTGATCTTCGGGGGCACGAGGCACACGATGATCGAATTCTGGATTTCTTCTGTCCACAGGCGGTGGATGGCGCCCATGCCCACCAGGCCGTGACTTCGGCTTGGACGATCTGTCCTTCAGTTGGTTATCCACAGCTTCAGGGGACTTGTCCTGATGCTGTCCCCAAGACTTTCGGTCTTATCCACAGGTCTTATCCACAGTTCCTGTGGATAACTATTTGGGCTCCTGGAGCGCACCCCCGTACAGTCGGCGCCGCTGGCTGGACTGTTCCCTGGGGTTGGCCGGTCGGCCGGGTGTGGCTGCTGGGCGGAGGGCGGAGGATTGACAGAACCATCTCGACCGTCGAACATATGTTCGACGGTCGAGATGCTCGAAGCGGTGGTTGCGACACAAGCGGCGGTCACGACAAGGCGCATGGCAGGGGGTGGTCATGACACTGACCGATATTGACCGCGCTCGGAGTGGTGCGGGCGGGTCGGTCGACTTCGATCGCATCCCACCTCATGATCTTGCTGCTGAGCAGAGCGCGCTGGGTGGCATGCTGTTGTCGAAGGACGCGATCGCGGACGTCGTGGAGGTACTCGCCGCGGGTGACTTCTATCGGCCCGCGCACGGCACGGTCTACGGCGTCATCGGCGACCTGTACGGCCGTGGTGAGCCGGCTGACGTCATCAGCGTCGCGGCCGAACTCGGCCGGCGGGAGCTGCTTGAGCGGGTGGGTGGGCCGGCATACCTGCACACCCTCATCTCAAGTGTGCCGACGGCGGCAAATGCCGGCTATTACGCCCGCATCGTCGCGGAGAAGGCTGTTCTGCGTCGCCTGATGGAGGCCGGCACCCGTATCGTCCAGCTCGCCTTCGGCCCCGCGCAGGACGTCGACGAAATCGTCGACCGTGCTCAGGCCGCCGTCTACGAGGTCACTGAACGTCGTTCGAGTGAGGACTACGCGCCCCTCGGTGAGCTGCTCAATCCCGCTTTGGAGGAGATCGAAGCCATCCAGGGGCACAACGGGTCACTGACCGGGGTTCCCACCGGCTTCAATGACTTGGACGAGCTGACCAATGGGCTGCACGGTGGCCAGTTGTGGATCATCGCGGCCAGGCCCGCCGTCGGGAAGTCGACCCTCGGTCTAGATCTTGCCCGAGCCGCGTCGATCCGTAACAGCATGACATCTGTGATCTTTTCGCTCGAGATGAGCCGGATGGAGATCACCATGAGATTGCTGTCGGCGGAGGCACGGGTATCGCTTCAGAGCATCCGTACCGGCCGCCTCACCGACGAGGACTGGGCCCGCCTCGCCCGCCGGATGGGCGAGGTCGCCGACGCTCCCCTGTTCATCGACGACAGCCCGCACCTGACCATGATGGAGATCCGGGCGAAGGCCCGGCGGCTCAAACAGCGCAACGACCTACGGATGATCGTCCTTGACTACCTGCAGCTGATGTCGTCGCCGAAGCGAACCGAAAACCGTCAGCAGGAGGTCAGCGAGATATCGCGTTCGCTGAAACTTCTTGCCAAGGAACTCGATGTCCCGGTGGTGGCGATCTCCCAGCTGAACCGCGCCTCGGAACAGCGTGCGGACAAGCGTCCGCAGATCTCCGACCTTCGCGAGTCGGGGTCGCTGGAGCAGGACGCGGACGCCGTGATCCTTCTTTATCGGGAGGATACGGTGGAGAAGGAGTCAGCCCGTGCGGGCGAGGCCGATCTGATCGTCGCCAAGCATCGTAACGGCCCGACCGGCACCGTCACCGTCGCTTTTCAGGGCCACTACTCCCGTTTTGTCGACATGGCCAGTTGAGCGGGAGCAAAGATCTGGACCGATTGCCCGCGCGCGGCCACGTGCCGTAGGTAGCGGGATGGTGTGAAAATCAAGCACCCGAACAGTGTTCGCCGAGTCGTGCATCTCGTATCGGCGGTCGCGCCAGCGGCCGGGTCGTGGAGGTTCAGCCCGCGGGCTCGGCCTGGGCGCCGTCACGGAGGCCGGCGGACCATTTCTCCTCGATGCGGCCGTACTTCCACACCAGCAGCGCGATGACCCAGGTGGCGACGAACAGGCCGACGATGAAGTAGCCGACGATGTTCAGGTCCAGATGTGAGATCCAGTCCCAGAAGCCGCCGGTGAGCTTGGCCTTTTCGGCGAGGATGCCGAGCAGTTCGATGCTGCCGATGATGAAGGCGACCGCGACGGACAGACCGGTGATGGCAATGTTGTAGTAGACCTTGCGGACCGGTTTGGAAAACGCCCAGCCATAGGCGAAGTTCATGAACGAGCCGTCGATGGTGTCGAGCAGGCTCATGCCGGCGGCGAACAGGATGGGCAGTACCAGGATCGCGTACCAGGGCAGCCCGGCGCCGGCGGCACCGGCGGCGAGGAAGAGCAGGGCGACCTCGGTGGCGGTGTCGAAACCGAGGCCGAACAGGACGCCGAGCGGGTACATCTGCCACGACTGGGTGATCGCGTTGGTGAAGCGGCCAAGGAAACGGTTCATCAGCCCGCGGGAGTTGAGCTGTTCCTCCAGCCTGGCTTCGTCGTACTCGCCGCGGCGCATGTCGCGGAACACCCTCACGATGCCGACGAGGATGACCAGGTTGATGCTGGCTATGACGTAGAGGAAGCCACCGGAGACGGTGGTGCCGATCCAGCCGGTGACGTCGTGCAGGGCTGAACCGTCGTCGGAGACCTCACTGGCAAGCGAGCGCACACCGATGCTGAACAGAAAGGCCAGGGCGAACACGATCGTGGAGTGGCCGAGCGAGAAGAAGAAGCCGACCGACATGGGCCGCTGACCGTCGGCCATCAGCTTACGGGTGGTGTTGTCGATCGCGGCGATGTGGTCGGCGTCGAAGGCATGCCGCAGGCCAAGGGTGTAAGCGGTCAGACCCAGTCCGACGCCGAACACCTGGCTGTGAGTGCCGAAGCGGTAGTGGTGCGGGGCGATGACCGCGACAAGGGTGAACCAGCCGATGACATGCAGCCCGACGATGACCGCGGTCATGCCCGCGATCGTCGCCCACTCCCGCGGGCCGAGCGCCTGGCGAATCCGCTCGTACAGCGGTACGGCTTTCGACACGGTGCCGGCATCCACAGTCATGATCTTTCCCCTCGCGTTCGCGGCCTCGCCGCGGCCCCGCCGTTTTCCGTTCCGGCTCTGCCGGCCAGGCAGCGGGGGCAGGCGGGCGGACGGGTCGGTCGACGGTAACCAGCACAGATAGTCTTTTGCAAGACTTTTGCAGTCGCTTGATTATTGCGGTCTTGTCTGCCGCGTGCCGCGGTGGGTGCGAAGGTGGGCGCTCTGCTGGCTGAGCGCGGTCCCGCTTGACGATGAAGGCGGTTGTCGGGGCCGGGTGCGGACGTGCCGAACAGGTGGCGGCTCCCCCGCCGTCGCCGGGATGCCCAACGGATGTTCCCAGGCGTAACGCGCATGCCAGACTTGCGTTCATGACCGCTCCCGAAAACGCCTCGGATGCTGCGCCGGTGCTGGAGGTCGCGCGCTTCGATGTCACGCCCGGTGAGGAGGCGAAGTTCATCGATGCCTACCGCTCGGTCGTCGCTGAGCTCGCTACCTGCCCTGGCTGCCGGTCGGCGCGGATGACCCGCGGAGTTGAGTCACCGTCGCGGTTCGTTCTGCTGGTCGAGTGGGAGAACCTCGATGCGCATGTGGTGACCTTCCGGGAGTCCGCTCGCTTCGTCCGCTGGCGTGCGGCCTTGGGCTCCTTCTTCGCGCAGCCGCCTACCGTGGAACATGTGACCGACCTGCCGTGAGCACCTTCGTCAACTACTTCCTCTTCGCCCCGGTGTTCGCGACGTTCTTCGGCATCCTGGGGCGGACGATCCCCGCGATGTTGTTCCGGGCTGCCGTGCCCCGTCGCCGGATCGGCGTGTACAGCCTGTTCCGCACTGGATACGTCATTGTGGGCGTTGTGAGCTTGTTTCTGTTCGCGGTCGGGACGCAGCTGAGCCAGCGGCTCGTGGAACCCGACGGTCAGGTGCGCTTCGTGGCTACCGCACGCGAGCACGATGTCGCCCCGCTGCTGGGTACGGTCGCGTCCTTCGCCATCGTGTGGTTAGCCCGGCGGGAGTGGTTGCGCCGGCACAACAACCGATACTGATACCCTGCGGCGGGCGGGCCTGATCCGTGAACGGTGGCGTCGGCGGCCAGTCAGCCCGGCGTTATGCCTGGCCGGGATGGGTAGGCCGCCGTGAGCGTGCTCGGCTCCGCTCCTGCGGGCCCGTGCGCGACCCGCTCGATCAGCTGCGAGGACTACCCGATGCCTGCTCTGCGTTCCCGAACCACCACTCACGGCCGTAACATGGCCGGCGCTCGTGCCCTGTGGCGTGCCACCGGTATGACGGACAGTGATTTTGGTAAGCCGATCGTGGCGATCGCGAACAGCTTTACCGAGTTCGTCCCCGGCCATGTGCACCTGCGTGACCTCGGCCGCATCGTGTCGGACGCGGTCGCGGAGGCCGGCGGCGTGGGACGGGAGTTCCACACGATCGCGGTGGACGACGGCATTGCCATGGGCCACGCTGGGATGCTCTACTCCCTGCCGTCCCGAGAGATCATCGCGGACAGTGTCGAATACATGGTCAACGCGCACTGCGCGGACGCGCTCGTCTGTATCTCGAACTGCGATAAGATCACACCGGGGATGCTGCTGGCAGCGTTGCGGCTGAACATCCCAACCGTGTTCGTGTCCGGTGGTGCGATGGAGTCCGGTCGGGCGGTTGTCACCGACGGTGTTGTCCGGTCCGGTCTGGACCTCATCTCCGCCATTGCCGCGTCAGTGGACACCACGGTCGACGACGCCGAGCTGGACGCTGTGGAACGCTCGGCGTGCCCGACCTGCGGGTCGTGTTCGGGCATGTTCACCGCCAACTCGATGAACTGCCTGACCGAGGCGCTTGGGCTCGCCCTGCCCGGCAACGGCTCCACCCTCGCCACCTCCGCTGCCCGCCGCCACCTGTTCGTCCAGGCCGGGCGGACCGTTGTGGACCTGGCGAAGCGGTGGTACGACAAGGACGACGACAGTGTCCTGCCACGTTCGATCGCGACCCGCTCCGCGTTCGCCAACGCCTTCGCCGTGGACGTGGCCATGGGCGGTTCGACCAACACCGTCCTGCACCTGCTGGCCGCCGCGGTCGAGGCCGGAGTGGACATCACCCTGGACGACATCGACGAGATCTCCCGGACGGTGCCGTGCCTGTGCAAGGTGGCGCCGAGCTCCGAGTACCACATGGAGGACGTCCACCGAGCCGGTGGCATACCGGCCATCCTCGGTGAGCTCGACCGGGCCGGACTGCTGCGCCAGGATGTTCACACGGTCCACGCGGCAAGCCTGGCGGAGTTTCTCACCCACTGGGACGTCCGCCGGCCGGACCCGTCCGGACAGGCGGTGGAACTCTTCCACGCGGCACCGGGCGGAGTGCGCACGATCGAGCCGTTCTCCTCGGTCAACCGCTGGGAGTCGCTGGACACCGATGCCGGCTCGGGCTGCATCCGCGACGTCGCGCACGCCTACTCCGCGGATGGCGGCCTCGCGGTGCTGCGCGGGACGCTCGCACCGGACGGCGCCGTGCTCAAGACCGCCGGGGTGGAGGCCGGGCGGCTGACCTTCCGCGGCCCCGCGCTGGTCCTGGAAAGCCAGGAGGACGCGGTGGACGCAATCCTGTCCGGGCGGGTCCACCCAGGTGATGTGCTGGTCATCCGTTATGAGGGCCCGCGGGGCGGTCCGGGCATGCAGGAGATGCTGTACCCGACCACGTTCCTGAAAGCGCGTGGCCTCGGGCCGGCCTGCGCGCTGGTTACCGATGGGCGGTTCTCCGGCGGGTCCGCGGGTCTGTCCATCGGGCATGTGTCGCCTGAGGCCGCCCACGGCGGCACGATCGCGTTGGTTCGTGACGGCGACATCATCGAGATCGATATTCCGTCCCGCCGGCTGGACCTGCTGGTGGACGCGGTCGAGTTGGCTGCGCGGCGGGCGGCCCTGATGGCGTCCGGCGGTTTCCGGCCGGTGGACCGGGTGCGTCCGGTGCCGGCCGCGCTGCGGGCCTATGCCGCGATGGCGACTTCGGCATCGACTGGTGCGGCTCGTGACGTCTGCCTGGTCGACCGCGGCTGACAGGCTCCGCTGATCCTGTTCGCACTGATCCTGTTCGCACTGACCCCGTCCGGTGACGGGGTCAGGCCGGGACGCAGAGAGAAAGCGCGAAATCGTCGGCTGGGTCGGTCCACCAGCGGACCATGGCCAGACCCACGGCCGCGAACTCGGCGGTGAGCCCATCCCTGGTGAACTTGGCGCTGATTTCGGTACGCATCTGCTCGTTCTCGGCGAAGGACACCGACAGGTCGAGCGCGCCGATCTGGATCTGCTGGTCCCGCACGGACCGCAGCCGCATCTCGATCCAGGAATTGGCAGCGTCCCAACAGACCACGTGGGCGAACCCCCGCGGGTCGAAGTCCGCGTCGAGTTCGTGGTTGATGACCGACAGGACATTGCGGTTGAACGCGGCCGTGACGCCGGCACTGTCGTCATAGGCGGCGACCAGCCGGTCGGGATTCTTGGCCAGATCGGTCCCGAGCAGCAGCGTGTCGCCCTCGTTGAGCTGGGCACGCAGGCTGGTCAGGAAGTCGTGCCGCTGGGCCGGAGCGAGGTTACCGATCGTCCCGCCGAGAAAGACGACCAGCCGACGGTTGGCACCAGGTAGCCGGTCGATGCCGGGCAGCAGATCAAGGTGACGCTCGAAATCACCCACAACCGCGTGGATGGTCACCCCTGGGTACTCGTCGCGGACAGCGATGGCGGCTCGGGAGAGCACCGTTTCATCCACATCAAAGGGGACGAACCTGCGCAGGTGGCCGCTGTGGCGCAGCGCGTCGAGCAGCAGGCGGGTCTTTGCCGAGGTTCCGGAGCCGAGCTCGATGAGGGTGTCTGCCCGCGACATGGCGGCGATCTCCTGGACGCAACCGGTCAGGATGGCCCGTTCGGCGCGGGTCGGATAGTACTCGGGCAGACGGGTGATGGCATCGAAGAGCATGCTTCCGGTGGCGTCGTAGAACCACTTGGGCGGCAGCTCCTTCGGGTCCGCCGTCAGTCCAGCCCTGACGTCGGCCGCGAGCGCCGCGGCGCGGTCGGATGCGGCGAGATGCCGGTCGACGACGATTCTCGGGTCGGTACCGGTCGCGGCGATACCGACCCGAGAATCGATACCGGTACCGAGAACAGAACCGACATTGGAACCGGCATCGGAACCGATATCGGTGACATCGGTACTGGATGCTGTCATGGATGCAACCTCCGGGAGCGCTTTTACAACCGAGAGTAATCGAATTCTAGATCAAATTACTAATGGTTACATCCCGTGTGTCGGTGGTCAACAATTGATGGTCGTCAAGATCGACCCATTCGTTCGAGTCGTCGCTGGGCTCACTGGCCACGTCCATCCCTATGTCGTCCCCGTCCGTGGATACCCGGTAGGACAGCGTTTCACCCCAGGTAGTAGCGACGAGCTGGCTACCATCGGTGGCCAGCAGATTGAGCCGGGCGGCACCGTCGGCGCGGCCCGCGGCGACGACCACCTCCGCTACGGCGGCGGCGAGGCTCACGCCAGCGGCCAACCGCTGCCAGACCGCGGCGGCCAGCAGCGCGGAGTCGCAGCGCGAGTCAGGAGCCGGGGCGCCCCTGGTCCAGTCGAGCATGCTCATCAGCACGTCGACGTCCACCCGTCCGTTATGGCTGAGCAGATAGCGGCCATATGCATAGGGTGCGGTCGCCGTCTCCTCGATCGGCATCCCCACGGTGGCGTTGCGAACCGCGCCCAGCACGCAGCTTGAGTTGACCACGCCAGCGAACGAGGCGAACGAGGCGTCGGTCCAGATCGGAACCGCGCGCCGGTACCGTGCCGGTTCTGTCCGCATCGCCGTGACGTACCAACCGACACCGAAACCGTCGGCATTGATCTTCCCATGCAGCATCCGTCGCGGCATCCATGCCTGGCGCGCCAGGCTGTGCGGCGGATCGCGAAGGAGCGAGGTCAGTGTCCGCGGTGTCCCGAGCCAGGCCATATGACGACACACCCGCATCAGCCTTCCATCTCGGCGTCGCGGGCGAGGCGGAAGCCGGTGAAGATCTGGCGACGGATCGGGTGGTCCCAGTTGCGGAAGGTTGACCGGATGGCGCTGTGGTGGGTGGCCCAGGACCCGCCGCGCAGCACCTTGTAGGCGTTCGGGGACGTCCGGGGGAAGAACACCTCGCTGTACTCGCGGTACGGGAATGCGGTGAATCCCGGATAACCCGTGAAATCGCTGGCTGTCCACTCCCACACGTCACCGATCATCTGTTCGACGCCGTACGCGCTGGCTCCGGCCGGGTATGCCCCAAGTAGCGCCGGACGGGACGCGGCATGGTCCAGGTTGGCCTGTTCCGGCGTCGGGCCGCTGTCCCCCCAGGGAAAACGCCGCGAACGCCCGGTGACGGGATCGTGCGCGCAGGCCTTTTCCCACTCCGCTTCCGTGGGCAGCCGCCGACCGGCCCAGCGCGCGTGCGCCTGCGCTTCGTACCAGCACACATGCTGTACGGGTTCATCCATCGGGACGGGTTCCTCGCGGCCGAAACGGCGCCGCACCCAGCTCTTTCCCTCCTGGCGCCAGAACTCCGGCGCCCGCAGGCCCGCTTCGCATCGCCAGGCCCAGCCCGACGCCGACCACAGGCGTTCATCGTCATAGCCACCGGCGTCGATGAACGCCACCTGCGCCGCGTTCGACACCGGCAACGTGTCGATGAAGAACGCGGGGACGTACACCCGGTGCGCGGGCCGTTCGTTGTCGTAGGCCCAGGCATGTCCGGGCGTGTCGCCGTTGGTGCCCATCGTGAACTCGCCGGCCGGCACCAGCATCTCTGGCGCTGGTGCCGGCCGCCCGGCCGGTGGAACCCGGGCCGGGCCGGCGTCACCGATGACCGGAGGACCCACCCGGAGCTGATGGGTGGCCAACATCGTCTCGTCATGCTGGTGCTCGTGCTGGAGCACGAGTCCGTAGACGAAGCCGCCCGCCAGCAGCGCGGGACGCGCGAGCGGCCCGCGCAGGGCGTCCGGGGCGAGGCGTTCCAAGCCGTCAAGGACATTGCCGCGGACCTCGGCCAGATAGGAACGAGCCTGTGCCGGGTCGAGCAGCGGCAGGGCAGGCCGGTCCGCCCGAGCATGACGGAACGCGTCGTACAGGTGGTCGATGCCCGGCCGCAGCGGTTGCCGCCCCGCTGCTGTCCGCAGCAGCCACAACTCTTCGTAGTTGCCGACATGGGCGAGGTCCCAGACCAGGGGCGACATCAGTGGTGAGTGCTGGCGCCACAGGTCGGCATCGTCAAGATCGGTGTAGGCCAGGCTCCGCGTCCTGCTGTCCGCGAGCGCCTGGGCGATATCCGCCGGTCGTGGGCCTTCTTCTGCTGTCACAGTGCGATCACATCCGTGGTAGTGGGTTCCGCGACCTGTGTCGTTGCCTGTGGGCATCCATCGTTCCCAGGGGCCCTGTTGTTATTTTCGATCATGTTCCGATCGATCTCGGCGCGCAGCAGACCAGCCGGCCCGACCTCGGCCAGCCGGTCGATGAGATCGTCGGCGGGGCAGCGTCCCGGCTCCACGTAGGCGTCGAAATACGCGTCGACGGCCGTGAGGAGGGACGTTGCGGCGCCCATGCGGCCAAGAGCGTCGCGGGCCGCGCCCGCGCATGCCCTGGCGGCCTTGTGCAGCGCTGCGTCACGCAGCCCCCGCAACGCAGCCGTGGCCCACTCGTGGGCGACGGGCAGGCATACGTCGGCCGCGATGTCAGCGGCACGTGCATCGTCGAGCAGAGCGGTGGTGACGGCGACCACCACCGGCCAGTTCCCCGCCGGGGTGGCGTCGAGGTAACGCAGTTCCAGCCAGCCACGTGGGCGCACCGGTGGGAACACAGTGGTCGCATGGTAAATCAGATCTCTTACTGTCGGTATCCGTGGCAGCTGGCTATCGCCAGCCACCCACTCGCCAAACGTCGTCGCGGCAGGGGGCTGTTGGAATCCGCCGTCGGGATCCCGCAGCAGCATGACCCTCGCCGCCAGGAGGTAGTCCGCCCAGGCTGCCGCCGGATCGGGTTGGTGAGCGGTCGCCACCGGCCGGGTCCGGCTCCGGTCGATCTTCGACCACAGTGCCTGCCGGGTGGAGCGGTAGCCGGTGGCTATCCCCGCCAGCATCGGGGAGGCTGCGAACATGGCCACCAGAGCCGGGCCCAGGGTGTGTGCCAGCTCGAATCGCCCGGGCCACTGGGCCGTGCTGCCCGCGTCCAGGTTGACCTGGACGGATGCGGTAGAGCACATCATCATCATGCCCGCTGACCCGCCGCCGGCTTGGAAGTACCGTTCCATTGCCTGGTAACGGGACGTCGTGAGATGCCGATGCGGTGGCCGGAGGGGGTCGGTGCCCATCCCGACGAGCGCGAGGCCGGCGCCGGTGAGCATCGACCGGATCCGGGCGAGGTCGGCGGCCGTTCGCGCCAGGGCGTCGGAAAGCGGCAGCGGCGGAGCTGACAGCTCAAGCTGGCCACCGGGTTCGAAGGTGATCCGGGTACCGCCCGGCAGGGTCGTATGTCCTGGGACGCCGGTTGCCCCGTTGGATGGACTGTCCCGATGATCATGTGAGCTGCCGGCCGCGGCGTCCGTGAGCGCCGCCATCGTTCGGGCGGGGGGCACTGGGCGTGACACGGACTCGGTGTCGACGACGAACCACTCGGTCTCGATGCCGACGCTTCCCGGTGGCTGATCGGTCAGGCAGGTCAGGCGTGCGTAGCGATGGACATCGGCCGCTGACCGGATCGCGTCGTCGGTGCCATACTGATCTTCTTGTGGCTTCCCTGACTGTGTCCGTGTCATGAACCCTCCAGGTCCGGACCGGCCAGCTGTCGCTGGCCGCGGGTCGGTGCGGGTCGCTGCTGTGCCGTTACGTCGTATCCCGATACAGCCGCGCGGGAGCTCGACCTTCAGGGTTCCCCGGGCCTTGGCCACACGCAAGGATGTGGAATGGTGGTCACTGTGTAACTGATTTGTTGTGGCGGCCGGTGATGGCCTTGCGGCACGCTCCGTGATGGTTGACGCGCGCGTCCAGCCCGCGGCGCTGTGACTGGTCGGCGCTTGGCCGGTTTGTCTACAGCGGAGGTGAGGGGTCTTGCGCCACGCGGGCCGGTTTGGCCGTCATCTGGTCGGCCGGAAGACGATGATGACCGGGGCGTCACATGGACAATGGCCAGGTCGCTCGGCCATGGCGGAGTATCTGCGCTGCCGGCAGCTCTACGCGGTCGAACGTAAAGACCGGGTAGGCAGGGCGGCGGCGATCGCCGGTGTGGTTGCCGCCCTCGCCACGATTGTGGTCAGCGTGTTCGGCGCACTGCTGAGTCTGGCCGTATCTTTGATAGTGCAACTAGTTATCTGTTTTGTTATGCTTGTGCTGGTTGTCGCGGCAGTCCGGTTCTATCGCTCCCCGCCGGAAATCGAGTCGTGGCGGGAGGACGCCGAAGCCGAACGGCGTACCGCACGCGCGCTTGAGCGGCTCACCCGCGCCGGGTACACCGTCCTTCATGATCGATCTCTTGCTGGTTCCGCCAGCAATATCGATCATCTGGTCATCGGACCATCCGGACCGTGGCTGGTCGAGACGGACGCGCACCGTGGGCCGTTCCGGCAGAACCGGGCCGGGCTGTGGGCGGGTCGGGTGCCATTGCAGCCCATGATCGAAATGGTTGCCTGGATGGGTACAGAAATTACCGATCAGCTGGCCGCTGAACTGCCGGAGGGCTGGCAGGTCACGGTCCAACCGGTCGTCGCGTTCTCGCGTGCCGCGCCGCCCCATGGACTCGCTGTGTTCGACGATGTCGTATTGCTGCCGGTAGCGGGGGTCGCTGATTACATCCTCACAGCCGGTGTTCTTCTCAAGCCGTTGGACGTCGCCATGCTGGTGGACGCCGCCGAGCGGGTGTTTCCGTCCTATCCGGTGAACGGCCCGGCGCAGACCTGGCCGGCCAGGTCCAGGTTGCGGGGCCTGCTGCGGCGTTGACGCCCTGCGCCGGCCAGCGCCGCCCTGCGCCGGCCCCGCGGCGATGTTGGTTACCTGAAGGCCATACGCCGCATGGTTGCCCGAAGGCCGGTGATCCCCTGATATCGTCAGCGGCCGGGCAGGGGTTTTTGGATGTTGACCGGGCCGGTGCGGTGTGAGCTTTCACCGGCTGACACAAGCCGGATAGCCCGCAGTTCCGTCCCGGGCCTGCTGGGGCCTGGTCGGGCTGCCAGACGATGATGGGGCTTGCTGGCGGCGACGGGATACCTTCACCGCGGTGTTGTGCCCACGGCTGTATACCGTCGCCGGACCACATCCCAGCTGGACGTTTGCGAGGTCAATGAGTTCGTGGCCGGTGGGTGCGAGCGCTGAACTACACCTGGAATGGTTGTGGTATCGATACCGCTGGAATGCCGCTCGGTGTGGCCGAAATAGTATTCACGCCAATGGTGAAAAATTAGGAATAGACGATTGGCCGGGCGTGCAGTAAGCTTTTGAGCAGGCCAGTCACTCCCTATTTCTGAGGCGCGGGCGAAGGGTGCGGAAATGGGTAAGAGAATACTTGTTCTGGATGCTGATGGAGAGCTTCTGGGAAAGTTCGCCGACACTTACACGGCACACCTGTGGAGCCATTACAGGATTCTCGCTCCCGGCTTCGATGGACATGTCGAAGTATTCGATCCGCACACCAGGACATCGCTCGTCGTCGGGACTGATGAATGCCGGAGCATCATCTGGGGAAGGATCCAGAACACGTCGGTGTCATGTGATGAGCGGGCTGGGTCCGACGATCCCGGCCTGCCGGTGCTGCCGCCCCGACAGCTGTCACGCAGATCCGTGGCGCACGGCTGGCTCACCGCGGGAGCCTAATCGATTTCCAGGCATATACGAACACCCTGAGCTGCATTTCCCAGCTCCCCGGCCGCCGGCTGACGGTGTCCCGGCCGCCGGGTGAACCGACACCGATGCTGCCCGTTCCCCATGAGTATCATTGGGAATGCGCGGGCACCGCGGGACAGCGCGTATGAATCACGGTCGCGCCGTCCTCGGTCCGCGCGAGGGTTTCCGGTGTCGGGGCTGATGCGGGAGCGGCGGCGTGGGTAGCGGTGGTACACGGCCACCGCCATCCCTTACCCGCGCCGCCGCTCCCGTCCTTCGGACTGTCTGCCAGTTCACCGTTCTCCGGCAGCCCGCGCGCCTCGGGACCTGCCGCCTTCGCCGATCTGCCGGCGTATAACCAGGGAACCCGCCAGCAAGAAGAAGAGCAGCAGCACGAACGTGTTACGGCGACCACCCGCGGTCCGCGCTGGTCGCCGCCGTTTTCTTGGAGCTGTCTTCGGCCTGGGCGTATGGCTGGCAGCGGCTACGCTGAGCCACCATGTGGCACGGTAGCTGCCGGTCTCTGCTGCTTCCTGCTCGGTGTCACCGCAGCCGTCACCGCCGCGCTCGCGACCCGGTCACCAAGCCATCGGTGATCTTCTAGCCTGTTCCCCGTCGGAGCTCGAGCGTGTCCAGCGTCGGGACTGGCTACGAAACCCAGACTCAGAAGCCCGGATGGTACGTTGACTGTCATCGTGACCTTGACAGAACAAGGTCCGTATGGATGTTGCGGTAGTAGTCATCGGAGGGTGGGAGCATAACCCGTGAAACCAGATGCCCGGTTCTGAACTTACCCGACGACTGTTCGTTCCGGAGGAACGGTGGGGCTGGGAGTATGTCGATCCCGGCATGAATCTGCACCCCGATCATGATCGGCCGCCAGTATGGCATGAGCCGCCCCCGCCAGACATCAAGAAATATGAAAATAATCTTGAAAAGCGTATGCAGAAACTTCCTAGGGCATTAATATTTCCCGTTTTTATATTTTTGATTGGCCTGACATTTGTTCGCTATAATGGATTGTGGATGTTCGTACTAGGGTCAATAGCATGGATTGGATTTTTGGTTTTCCGGATTATTTTTTTTAAAAGAAAAATTATTTTTGAAAAGACCGAGTGGCAAAAACGTCGTGACGCTGAGTGGGAGAGATACCAGTCGGCCACCGCTGGTTGGCGGGCCGCGGTGGAGAGCCACGAGGCGGCCGAGCAGGCACGACGGGCGGAAGCGCCCTTGTTCCATCCGCTCGCGCCTCGGTCGACCGCGAGCCGGATAGATGTCTGCGGCGGCACTCGTGAGGGGTGGACAAGTCTGCTGGCGACCGTCGGCTCTTCGGTTCTATCGTCTGGCGGTGGTATTCTCCTGCTCGACTTCAGCGAGCGGGGTATCGGCGGCGGTCTTGCCCAGCTCGCCACTGCGGCTGGTTTCCCGGTTACCGGTGATGATCTTTCTGCTGATACAGGCCGGCTCGGGCTTCTGCGGGACATCGGCCCTGAGGACGTTGCCGAACTCCTCGCGAATGCCGTTGACACGCTCCGCCCGGGGAGCGATAACCCGGCAATTCGGCTTCTCGACGCCGAGATACTCACGACCATCACCACCAGGCTGGACCCGCCGCTCACCTTCATCCGGCTTGCCGCGGGCCTGCGGGTGCTGCAGGGCCGTGACCAGCTGGACGGCCCTGATGCCCTTTCACCCGGGGAAAGGGACACCATCGCCAGCCGACTGGATGCCCTGGGCGGCAGCGAACGAATTCAACAGGCAATCTATTACCTGAGGGCTTGTCTGGAACGGCTCGCAGAGGGGGACGAGACCGCGGCGGTGGGCACAGCGCCATCGTGGTGGCCGCTATCCGGGCTCCGCGTCATGGAGACGTCGAGCCGTGACACTTCCGCCGCTCGTAAGGAGCTCATCGATCAGGTGCTGTTCCAGATCGTGCTGCACCGGCTCCGGCGCCGCCGGGACGATGTTTCCCGGGACATGCTGGTGGTTGCCGGAGGGGACCGGATGGGTCTACCCGCGCTGGAAAGCATGGCCAGACATGCCGCCAATGCCGGCATTCGTCTTGTCAACCTGTTCGAACATCTGGCGGAAGACGCGGAGCGCCTGATCGGTACTGGTGACAGCGCCACGCTTATCATGCAGCTCGGAAACGCAAGGGAGGCCGAGGCCGCTGCCGAGTTCGTCGGTCGCGGGCACAAGTTCGTCTTCTCCCAGATTACCCGGCAGGTTGGCAGCAGCCTCACCACAGGGACGTCAAGCAGCGCGGGTGGGAGCGTTACAGTTTCTGAAACCGAAGGCAGAAGCGGTTCGCGAGGTAAGGGCGGGAGATCGGGTGGTTGGAACCGCTCGGTTTCGGTCTCCCAGTCAGCGTTCTGGGAGGATACCGAGAGCCTGTCGGTCACCGACTCCCAGCAAGACGGTTCGATCATGCAACGGGTCTACGAGTTCAGTGTTGAGCCGACACAGATCCAACAGCTCCCACCGACCGCTTTTATGCTGGTCGACTCGTCGCTGGGCGAGCGCCGTGCCGCACTCGGCGACTGCAACCCTGGAATTGTTCTCCTACCCAGGGTCGCGTCCAGCGCTCGCCCAGCGGTACCGTCAGCTTCCCGGCGACCAGCAGTCCTGCCCATGATCACTGGGCAGTCCGTTCCACCGGGCCTGACGGCAGGTGATGCTGGCGATCAGCCCGAGGCGATCAATCTGGGGCTGCCGTGGGAGCCGGATAACGGGTAGCGGTGCTTTTCCGACCGAACCCTGCTACAGTGACTCAAATCATACGGTCAGGCTGTCGCATTTATGAACGCGGGGGAGTCATGGACGTCGCTGAAGGTGGTTCCGGCGCCGGCGCCGCTGCTGGAGTCGTGATACTGCTCGCTGTCGTCTTCGGCATCGCCTTTTACTTTATTCCGACAATTATCGCCGTGGTGCGCAAGCGGCAGGTCGCTTCGGTCTTCGTGATCAATCTTTTCCTCGGCTGGACGCTGGTGGGCTGGGTCGTCGCCATTGCCCTCGCCGTGAGCAGCGGTGGCACCCCGGTACAGGTGAACGTCAATCAGTCGGCGCCGGGTGGGTACATGCCACCAGGCGGCTGGCAGGATCCAAACGCATACCCACCCGCACAGCAGCAGCTTCCTCCGTCGGACGGCTGGCAGGCCCCGCAGGCAGGCTGGCAGGCGCAACAGCAACAACCGTGGGCGTCGCCATCGGCGGATCCCCGCGAGCAGAACCCGCCCTATGGCGGCCGACAGTGACAGTCAGGCGTGACGGAAACCAGAGCCGATGTTCTGGCCATCCCGGGCAGCTGGACTTCTCGAAAAGCTAGATCTCCCGGGAAAGCGGGCCAAAGGGGAAGGTATCCATGACTTCCTCGGGGGCGGCCCTATTCTGGTCTGAGGCCGGAGTGTCGACGGTGAATCTGTCCGGTCCGTACCGGTGTGGTGCCCCGAAGCTGCCAGCCCGGCGCTTCTCCAGGTACTGGGGGTCGCCTTCGCCGTGCTGGTCGGCAGCTGGACCGCTGCTGCTCGCGTAGGCGGGGTCGTTATCACGACCCTCGTGGTCGACCTGGTCCGGATAGCCGTAGTCGTCCAGCAGATCTGGGTCGAGATCATCAGGAAAGAGGTTGATATTGTCGACCTCGCCGTGCATCTTTGAGCCGTTGAGGACGACGGGAATCTCCAGATCGCCGACGATATGTTCGACGTAGAACGCACGGTTACCAATGAGCCACAAAGCGAAGCCAGGGTCGAGTCTTGGCAGCATGTCCGAGGC